>JAYWHQ010000393.1:0-2825 GCA_043777655.1 Allobosea sp.
GGACGCGGAGTCCGGCCCGAGGCAAAACAGCCGCAAGGGCTGGAAGTCGTCCGAGCTGGCCGTCATGATTGGCGGTTTCATCGTGTTCTGGCCCTTGGGGCTGGCAGCTTTGGGCCTCAAATACGGCTGGCTTGGCCTTGATCGCTGGACATGGGCCCAGCGCCAATGGTCCCGCCTGCCCGGCACGGCCCGCATCTGTGGCAAGAACAGCAAAGAGAAAGTCATGAACTGGTCAGAAAAACTGGACGCCACCAGCGGAAATTCGGCCTTTGACGGCTGGAAGGCGGCCGAACTCGACAAGCTGCAGCGGCAATTCGAAGAGCTGGCGGCCAGCCAGAAATCGTTCGAGGCCTTCCTGCAGCAGCTGCGCGAGGCCAAGGACCGCGAGACATTCGAGCGCTTCATGGCCAATCGCCCCCCAAGCGCCTGACCATGACGCTCGCGCCCATTCTCGCCGCGCCCGCCATCATCCAGCTGCATATTGCAGCGGCTGTGATGGCGGTCGTGGCTGGTGGCGCCATCATGCTGATGCGCAAGGGCGTTGGCCTGCACCGGCATCTCGGCTGGGTCTTTGCCATCGCCATGC
This sequence comes from Allobosea sp., assembly GCA_043777655.1. GTDB lineage: Bacteria > Pseudomonadota > Alphaproteobacteria > Rhizobiales > Beijerinckiaceae > Allobosea. The sequence goes on from JAYWHQ010000393.1 coordinate 587, forward strand.
TTGTGGTCGCCATCAGTTCCTTCTGGATCGGCCGCAACAACCAGTGGAGCTGGATCCACCTGCTCTCGATCCTGACGCTCCTCACCTTGCCGCAGGCGATCATCGCACGAAGGCGCGGCAACATTCGCGCCCATCGCTTCGGCATGGTGCAGCTCTATGCGGGCCTGGTCATCGCAGGTGCCTTCACGCTCCTGCCGGGTCGTATCATGGGCGAGGCCGTGCTGGGATTCGCCCGTTAAGCAGGGGTTAACCGCGCTTTGCGAAGTGCGGCGTCCAGCCGCCAAAGGTTGAGAAAGCGTTCACCAAACCGCGCGCATTTGATCGGTCATGCGGCGCAAAATCCTGGCCATCATGGCCCTGACGCTGGTCGGGGCGAATCTCGCGGGTTGCGGCAAAGGGCAACGGCCGCAGCGTGCTGCCTGGCGTGATCAGGCGGAAGAGGCCTGCGCCGCCTCACGGCAGGTTCCGAGCTCCGCCTACATGTCGCTGCGCAGCCAGCCCATTCAGGGCGCAGGCACTTGCGGCATGAACAGGCCTTACAATGTGAAAGCCTTCGGCAATGGCAACATCAGCCTGACCAGCACCGCCACGCTCGCCTGCCCGGTGATCGCCACCACGGACCGCTGGTTGTCCGAGGTCGTGCAGCCCGCCGCGATGAACACCTTCGGTGCGCAGGTGCTGGAGATGCGCGCGGGCTCCTATTCCTGCCGCACCATGAACAACGGCTCCGGCACCTCGCGCACCTCCGAGCATGCCTATGGCAACGCGCTGGACATCTTCTCGTTTCGTCTCAGCGATGGCCGCAATGTCACGGTCAAGGACGGCTGGAACGGCGCACCCGAAGAGCAATCCTTCCTGCGCGAGGTGTTTGTCGGTGCCTGCGAGCGCTACAAGACCGTGCTCGGCCCCGGCGCCGACATGTTCCATTACGACCATTTCCACGTCGACCTCGCCCGCCACAATGGCGGCCGCGCCATCTGCAAGCCGCTCATCAAGTTCACGCCGCGCCATGACCTGACCCCGCCTGATCCCGCCCGCAGCTGGGCGGCCCTGCCCGGTGGCCCCGCGCTCCCGCAAGGCTCGATGCCGATCACGGCCTCGCAGCCTTCTTCAGGCCTGACACCGCGCGGCAGCATCGGCACGGGCACCAACCTTGACGCCTATGGCCAGACGCCGCGCACCGGCGTTCCGGGCGTTGGCTACAACACGCCGCCAGCGCTCGACTCCATGTCCGGCCAGCCGCGTGGCCCGCTGCAGCTGCCGGGCGCCGTGCCGATGGATGAGGAGCTCGTCATCGGCGATGTCGAGGGCAATGCCATCATGGATGGTCAGGGCCAGCCGGAGATCACGCCGGAGAATGACCCATTCGCGGTCAGGCCGAAGCGGTAAGCGGACACCGAACGTCGTCACGCTCGGGCTTGACCCGAGCACCCACCTCTTCCTTTCTGAACTCAGAACCAGTCCATTCGCGTGCGAATGAAAGTCTGAACACCGTTCGGGGAAGCTTTGGCATCGACGACAGCACAGCAAGACGTGGGTCCTGCGAACAAGTCCGAGGATGACGGCGGTGCTTTATGCCCGGACGCAGCAGCTATGGTACGACCTTGCCATAGCCGCCCGCCGTTGGCGTGATGACAGTGACCGCCTCGCCGGCCTGCAGCACGGTCTGGTCGCAGGCCTTCAGCTCTTGCGTCTCGCCTGAAAGACGCCGCACCAGCGTCTTGCCCAGTTGGCCGGGCTCGCCGCCCGCCATGCCAAAGGGGCGCACCTTGCGGTGGGCCGAGAGGATGGCGCAGTCCATCGTCTCGCGGAAGCGGATGGTGCGGCTTGTGCCATCGCCCGCATACCATTTCCCCTTGCCGCCCGAGCCTGCACGAATGTGGAAATCCTCCAGCACCACGGGGAAGCGCGTCTCCAGGATTTCGGGATCGGTCAGGCGCGAATTGGTCATATGCACATGCACGCCCGAGGTGCCGTTGAAGCCAGGACCAGCGGGCGAGCCCGAGCAGATCGTCTCGTAATACTGGTAGATGTCGTTGCCGAAGGTGAGGTTGTTCATCGTGCCCTGCGAGGCCGACATGGCCTGCAGCGCGCCAAACAGCGTGTTGGTGACAGCCTGGCTGACCTCGACATTGCCCGCGACCACGGCAGCCGGATAGCGCGGCGCCAGCATGGTGCCTTCCGGCACGATGATGCGGATGGGCCGCAAGCAACCGGCATTCATGGGGATGTCGTCATC
>JAYWHQ010000394.1:0-2802 GCA_043777655.1 Allobosea sp.
GGTCCGGCGCGACAAAGCCCAGCCGGTAATAGCGCTGGTCGGCAATCCACCAGCCCGCCATGTGGCGCGTGAGCCAGGCCCGCCAGCGCGCCTGAAAGATCATGCGCGAGACCAGCAGCGCCGAGATCACCAGCGCAATCGCAACCACCAGCGCAGGCAGCCAGAGAAAGGTCGTCCAGACGGCATCCGTATCGCGCCGCTCGAGCGCGTCGAAGAACACCCGGTTCCAGGTGTTCATCGCCACCTGCGTGGCGATCTGCGCCAGCAGGCATGCCACCACGACGGCCATCAGCAGCCAGGTGCGCCAGGCGCCCTCGCCGCGCCAGAACCCGCGCGAGATGGAGAAGAAACGCCGCAGCACGCTTTTCTGTCTTGGACTGTCAGGTTCGCTCATGGCGTTCGACCGGCTCCTGATCTGCGATGCGTTGCTGGCGTCACGCCACCCCGCCCGTCTCGCGCAAGGTTGTGTTCAGCGCCCAATGGTCGCGTCTGGCGGTTGACGAGACGGGGAAGCGCGCCCCGCCCAGTTCGTCGGTGATGACTTCGAAACGCTGGAGCGTGTGGGCACCGAACGAGTTGATCATCGGCACATCGGTCGCGTCCCGCCCGCGCGCGATCAGGATGCGCCCGATGCGGGCCTTGTTGTGGCGGGCATCGAATGTCCACCAGTGGCCGCCGAGATAGGCCTCGAACCAGCCGCTGAAATCGCCGGGATTGACGTCTGCAGGCACGCCGATGTCGCCCAGATAGCCAGTGCAGTAGCGCGCCGGAATGTTGAGGCAGCGGCAGAAGGTCAGCGCCAGATGGGCGTAGTCGCGACAGACACCGCTGCGCTCGTCATAGGCTTCGGCTGCGCTGCGGGTCGGCCTGGCATTGCCATAGTCGAAGCGCAGATGGCCATGCACGAAGTCGCAGATGGCCTGAACCCTGGCCCAGCCGCCCTGAATGTTGCCGAACATGGCCCAGGCCTGGTTGCTCAGCTTGTCGGTCTCGCAATAGCGGCTGCCCAGCAGATACATCAGCGTGTCATCGGGCAGGCGCTCGGGAAGGGCTGCCTCCGCGAGCGCATCCTGCGGATCGGGAAAGCCCGGATCATGCACGACGCCCGACGCCGACAGGATGGCGCCGCCGGCCGGCACGGTGAACCGGCGGCAGACATTGCCGAAGCTGTCTTCATATTCACTGATGGCAGTGATGGCCTCGCCATTGGCCAGCCCGGTGACAACCATCTCGCTGCGCTCGGTGATGTCGCTGTGGCGCGAGGGGTGGAGGTCGAGCATGCTGATGAGCGGCATCGGCTGGGCGCAGACAAGTTCGATCCTGTAACCATAACGGATGTGCATGAGTCTGATCCTGATCTGGGCGTGAGCGCCGGAAATTGGCGGCGCATGATTTGGTCTGCGGCGCATGATGGCCGCCCGCAAGGCTGAACAAACCTGCGGCTGACGCATGATGAACCCGCCACGGACCAAAAGGTTCCCTCATCGCGGGTGCTTTAAATTGTGCCTTGAGCGGAACCTGCGTGGCAAGCCCGCGTTGTTCCCTGCAAGTCAGCTCTCACGCTGCCCTGGCCCCGATGCGGATTGCGCTGCCACTCTGGCGCGGTCACGCGGCGGGCCAGGCCGCAGCGAGAGTCTGGCGCGGCACCGGCTCATTCCGGTGCCATCCCGTTCTATCGACAAGAGGAAGCATCATGTCAGTCCGTTCAGCCCTTCTCATCACCGCCCTGTCCTTCGGGCTCGCCTCGCCGGCTCTGGCACAGGCGACGTCCCCCGCCATGCCCGCCCCCGCGACGGCACCGGCCCCGGTTTCCGATTTCTTCTTCACCGAAGCCTGGGTGCCGACACATTGGCGCGCCAGCGAGGCCATCGGCCAGAGCGTCTTCAACCAGGGCAACGAGCGCATCGGCGAGATCGACGAGTTGCTGATCGACGGCAGTGGCCGCGTGCTGGCCGCCGTGGTTGGCGTCGGTGGCTTTCTGGGGGTTGGCGAGCGCAAGGTCGCGGTCAGCTTCCGCTCCTTCACGATGACGCGCGATGATGCCGGCAAGCCGAGGCTCGTCGTCGATCTCAGCAGCGCCATCCTGAAAAATGCGCCCGAGTACAAGCCGACGGACGCAGCCAAGCGCAGCTGAGCGTGCTGCCCGAGGCCGGCGGCAGCGGCTGCCGGCTGACCTTTCACACTGGAGAAGATCATGAAGAAAATCATCGCATGCGTGTTGCTGGCCGGCTCACTGGCCGCCTGCAACACGGTTGAGGATCGCGCGGTCGGCGGCGGCCTGATCGGTGCCGGCACGGGCGCAGTTGTCGGTGGCCTTGCCACAGGCCGTGCCGGTGGCGCGCTGGCAGGTGCTGCCATTGGCGGCGTTGGCGGCGCGCTGATCGGCGCCTCGACAGCACCCCAGCGCGGCTATCGTGGCCGCTGGTGCCGTGGCTATGACGAATATGGAGAGCCAGTCCGGATCGCCTGCTGAACCGACGCCCCTCATTTCAGCAGCGAGGCGACCCGCCATCACCACGGTGATGGCGGGTTTGCCATTTGTCCCGCGCGGCCTTGTGCCGCCGCACCGTGACGATCAGTTTCTGCACGATCAGTTTCTGCGCGATCACATCACGGCAACAGTCAGATGGTGCGGGCCTCGCGCCAATGGGCATCAAGCGCGACCACAACCCGGCCGCCGCGATGCGCGCGGTCGATCTCGACCGAGCCCTCATCGGCGCGCACGAGGCTGTAGATCAGCCGCGAGCCCAGCCCTGTGCTCTGGTTGAGGTCGAACCCCTCCGGAAAGCCCGGCCCCTCGTC
>JAYWHQ010000395.1:0-9556 GCA_043777655.1 Allobosea sp.
TCCTGGTTGATGGACTGGAAATAGGCGCGGAAAATGAAGTTGGAGCCATCGACCAGAAAGAGATGGTCGCCGGGCTTGAGCGTCGCTGGAACTGTCATGGCGCGCACAATACGTGGGCGGCGTGGCATGGTCTATTGCCGATGCACCAAGGAGCCATCATCATCCTGTGCATGAAGGCGTTGACAAGGCCGCGACCCCCTATCTGACGGACAAATGATGGCTGCACCAAAGACAATCAGGCTCGACTTTATCGAACGCTCGCCAGCCGAGATGGAGACCCGAGCAGCCGATTTCCTGTCTCTGATGAGCCGCAGGCGCACCGTGCGCGATTTTGCCGACACACCCGTGCCGCGCGCCCTGATCGAGAAAGCCGTGCTGACTGCGGCCAGCGCGCCATCAGGCGCCAACCAGCAGCCCTGGACCTTCGTCTGCATTTCAAATGCCGAGATCAAGCACCGCATCCGGCTGGCGGCGGAAGAGGAGGAGCGCGGCTTCTATGGCGGCCGCGCCGGCGACGAGTGGCTGTCCGCACTCGATGCGCTGGGAACGGACGCCAACAAGCCCTTTCTCGACACAGCCGCCTGGCTGATCGTGATCTTCGCACAGCGCTGGGGCGTGTCGGCCACGGGCGAGAAGGTGAAGCACTATTATGTGCCCGAATCCGTCGGCATCGCGACGGGTCTGCTGATCGCAGCGCTGCACAATGCAGGCCTTGCCACCCTGACGCATACGCCTGCTCCCATGGGCTTCCTGACAGAAGTGTGCGGCAGGCCGGACTCGGAAAAGCCCGTGATCCTGCTGGTGACAGGCTATCCGGCGAAGGAGACCCATGTACCAGCCATCACGCGCAAACCGCTGGCTGACGTCGCGATCTTCATGGAATAGCGCAGGCGAAATGCGTTTGGCTGCACCAGATGCATGCCCTTTTTGGCTCAATGGCCGACACAAGATGGTAGCCAGCGCAAAATGCAGAAAGGCGCTTGCCCATCGCCACGCAGGACTCTATAGGTCGCGCGCGCTTTGGACCCCAAAGGCCATTCGCGCCCGCGCCCATCGTCTAGCGGTTAGGACACGTCCCTTTCACGGATGAGACCGGGGTTCGATTCCCCGTGGGCGCGCCAGCAACGCCTGGCCAGCATCTACTTGGCGCCCTCGATCAAGACGGTGATGATGTGCTGGAAGCGGCCTTGCCCCGCGGCCCTCCTGCTATACGATGTAGCTCCAAATACGCACCCAGCAGGACTCTGTCGCCATGAATCTCCATGCACCCAAGAACGACTACCGCGACATTGTCGAGGCGGACCGGGCGCATGTCTGGCATCATCTGTCGCAGCACAAGAAATACGAGACGGTGGACCCGCTCATCATCATCGAGGGCAAGGGCCTGCGGGTCTGGAACCAGGCCGGGCGCGAGCATCTCGATGCCGTGTCAGGCGGTGTCTGGACCGTCAATGTCGGCTATGGCCGGGTGAAGATCGCGGACGCCGTGCGCGACCAGCTGGTGAAGCTCAACTATTTCGCCGGTGCCATGGGCACGATCCCCGGCGCGCTGTTTGCCAAGCAGCTGATCGAGAAGATGCCCGGCCTCTCGCGCGTCTACTATTCAAACTCCGGTTCGGAGGCGAACGAAAAGGCCTACAAGATCGTCCGGCAGATCGCGCACAATCGCAATGGCGGCAAGAAGCACAAGATCCTCTACCGCGACCGGGACTATCACGGCACAACGATCTCGGCCCTGTCATCCGCCGGGCAGTATGAGCGCAAGGCGCAATATGGGCCCTATACGCCCGGCTTTGTCGAGGTGCCGCATTGCCTCGAATATCGCTCGCAATGGGGCGATGTGGAGGATTATGGCGTGCGTGCCGCCAATGCCATCGAGGAGGTCATCCTGCGCGAGGGAGCCGACACGGTCGGCGGTCTCATCCTCGAACCGGTGACGGCAGGTGGCGGCGTCATCCCGCCCCCGAAAGGCTATTGGGAGCGCGTGCAGGAAATCTGCCGCAAGCATGATGTGCTGCTCATCATCGACGAGGTGGTCTGCGGTCTGGGCCGCACCGGCACCTGGTTCGGCTACCAGCAATATGGCGTCCAGCCCGACATCGTCACCATGGCCAAGGGCGTGGCCTCCGGTTATGCGGCCATCTCCTGCACCGTGACGACGGAGGCCGTGTTCAACGCGTTCAAGGCCGATCCGGATGATCCGATGAGCCATTTCCGTGACATCTCCACCTTCGGCGGCTGCACGGGCGGTCCTGCCGCGGCGATTGCCAACATGGAAATCATCGAGGAGGAAAACCTGCTCCAGAATGTGCAGGTCATGGGCGATTACCTCATGGAGGAGCTGCAGGGTCTCAAGGGCAAGCATGCCATCGTCGGCGATGTGCGCGGCAAGGGGCTGTTCCAGGGGCTGGAGCTTGTCAGCAATCGCGAGACGAAGGCGGCCCTGCCCGAGAAGATGGTTCAGGCCATCGTGGCTGACTGCATGAGCCAGTCAGCCGTCATCATCGGCGCGACCAACCGTTCGCTTCAAGGCCTGAACAACACGTTGTGCCTGAGCCCGGCTTACATCGCGGGGCGCAGCGAGATTGACGAGATCGTGAGCGCCATCGATGGCGCCATGACCCGCGTGATGGCCGCCCATTGATGGTGTGAAGGCGGGTCGCTCCGGCAAACTGCCGGCGGCCTGCCATGTTGCTAGAGCTGTTTCAGGCCAAGGTCGCGCACGAGGCTCACCAGCATCGTCGCGGCAGTCTGGCGGTGATGTTCATGGATCTTGCGGGCCAGCTCCGGATTGCGCTCACGGATGGCCAAGACAAGCGCCGCATGATCGCGGTTTGACCCCGTAGGCCTGGGGCGCAGGCGCAGCGTGGTCAGGCGAGCCCGGTGGGCCTGGTCCGAGACCTGTTCCACCATGGCCGCCAGGCGGCTGTTACCAGCCAGCGCCACGAACAGACGGTGGAACCGTGCATCGGCATCGCTCCAGCGCCGCAGATCGTCAGCCGCCAGCGCCTCTTCCATCTCGTCGACGGCCTGCTGAAGTTCGGCAAGTTCGGCGACAGTTGCGCCCCGGCGCGCCGCCAATTCGGCTGCCATCCCCTCAAGTGCGGTGAGAATGTCATAGATTTCCGCCAGTGCTTCGGCCGACATGGGCAGCACGCGCATGCCATGGCGGGCGCGCAGCTCCACCATGCCTTCCTGCTCGAGTCGCACCATCGCCTCGCGCACCGGCGTCCGGCTCATGCCAAGGCGGGCAGCCGCTTCAAGTTCGAGCATCTGCGCGCCCGGCATGATCTCGTTGTCGAGGATCAGCTGCTTCAGCTGACGATAGGCACGCTCGCTCGCAGGCAAGCGTTCCTTCTCGTCAAAGGATGATACGGCGACCTGTATCGTTTGACTCATAGATCGCGTCCTCGATGCGGATGTTGGCAAGGTAGTCTTGGGCGCTGGTCTCGATGCTGCTTTTTCCAAGGCGTGCATCAATCACATGGCGCTGGAAACGATAGACACAGTCGCCACCGAAATCGATGTTGTCCCAGGCATAAGGCACGATGGTCGCCTCGTTTTCGCCATGGGGGCGGAAGGTGAGGCCGCCATCTCCGTCAAGCATGAGCGTGCCTTTTTCGCCTTCAATAAGGAACTCGCCCATCGTCAGCCGTCGGTTTTGGGCCGGATGATCAGCCAGCCGGTTGCCATCGAAAAGGCAGCGTGTGCCGTCTGCCATATCGAGCACGAACAGCCCTGCATCCTCGCCGGCAATCGCCGGATTCAGGCGCTGCAGGAGGGCGGTGACGCTGCTGGCCTCGCCAAACAGCGACCGGAAGACATCGATGAGATGGATCCCAGTCTCGTGAATGAGGAAGCGCGGCATCTGCTGGAAATAGGGTTGGCGGGCCAGATAGGCCGAAGGGCCCTGTCCATCACCGGGACGCAGGCGGAACGCGGCCTGGTAGACCGGGCCCAAGGCGCCGGTTGCGAGATATGCCCTGATCGCCTGATGCCAGGGCTGGAAGCGGAAGTTCTCATGCACCGTGATGGAGATGCCGACCTTGTCCGCCAGCGCCAGTGCCTCTTTGGCCTCGGCAAGCGATGCACAGAACGGCTTCTGGCAGATCACATCAATGCCACGCGCGGCCGCCAGCGCGATGGCCGCCAGATGTGTTTCCGGTGGCGTGATGATGTCGAGCAGTTCCGGCTGCGCCTCGTCCAGCATCTGCGCCAGGTCGGTGTAAACGCGGCTGACGCCAAACTCCGCAGCAAAGGATACGGCCTTGTCACGGCTGCGGTTGCACAGGGCGACGAGTTCCACCTCCGGCATGCGCTTCCAGGCGCGATACTGGAACTGGCTGAAATAGCCTGTACCGACGCAGGCGATTCGGATCGGCTTTGTCATCTGTTCAGGCCGCTTCAAGCGTCTTGCTGGACAGCGCCGCAAGCACGTGGCGGGCGATCTCCGCCGTGCCCGCACCCCCGCCAATCTCGAAAGGTTTCAGCCCTTCGCAATAGGCCTGGTCGACGGCAGCGCGCACGAGGTCAGCAGCCTTCAGGGCTTCAGGCAGCCCGTGCTTCTCGCCCAGCCAGTCCAGCATCATCGCGCCCGAGAGGATCATCGCTGTCGGGTTGGCCCTGCCTTGTCCTGCAATGTCGGGTGCTGTGCCGTGGCAGGGCTGGAACACGGCATGTGTCGCGCCAATGTCGGCGGAAGGCGCAAAGCCCATGCCGCCCATCAGGCCAGCACCAAGGTCTGACAGGATGTCGCCGAACATGTTCTCGGTCACCAGCACGTCAAGCGCCCAGGGGCGACGCACCATGTCGAGCGCGGTAGCGTCCACATAGGCGTGGTCGGCCCGGATGTCGGGGAAGGCCTTGGCGCGCTCGTCGAAAATCTTCCGGAAGAAGGCCAGCGACGTGAAGACATTCGCCTTGTCGACACAGGCCAGAATGCCCTTGCCGCCGCGTGCCTTGCGCTGGCGCGCCAGCTGGAAGCCGAAATCGAACAGCGGCTCGCAGACCGCGCGCGTGATGACCATCGTGTCGCGGGCCTCGCGATCATCGATCACCACACCTTTGCCGCGTGACGCGAAGAGGCCTTCCGTCGACTCGCGAATGACCACGAAATCGAGATGGGCGGCGCGCTTGTCAGCAAGTATGGCTGGCATGTTCGGCAAGGTGCGCACCGGGCGCACACCAGCAAACAGCCCGAACTCGAACCTGAGATCGAGCTGCGGCGCGATTTCCGTTCCGTCCGGATAGCGGATGGCAGGCCAGCCCATGGCCCCCAGCAGGATGGCGTCCGCCTTGCGTGCGGCCTCCATGGCAGATGCTGGCAGCGCCACGCCATGGTCGCGATACTGCAGGGCGCCCGCCTGATGCGTCTCGAAGCGGAAGGACAGCCCGCCGATGCGCGCAACTGCTGCATTGAGCACCTCGAGGCAAGGCGCCATCACCTCATGGCCAATGCCATCTCCGGGAAGGACGGCAATCTGGAAAGCACTGTTGGCACGCATCATGAAACCTGTCTGGCGAGAGGGCCGAGGGGAACGGAATAGGATCTGGCGGCGAGGCCGCGCGTCGGGGCGCTGAATGTGGCCACGCTGTTACCCAGCAGGCAGCCAAGATAGGCCTCGCTCATCGAGGGGCCGCCAAAAGCCAGGCTGGAGACGTTGCGCAGGATGCGTGCAGGCGAGCCATCAAGATGAGGGCGGCCCATGCGCGCCTCGCCAAAGGCCTGCTCGACATCGGCCAGGTGTTGCGCATCATTCTCTTCCAGAATGATGTTCTGCTGCCCATCCCGGCTGACACGGATCACGCGGTTGGAGACGATGCTGGTGACCCAGAAGTCGCCGGTCTCATCCAGCACGACACCGTCAGGAAAAGTGCCCGCACCAAACGTGGCCACCGTGGCGCGGTCTGACAAGGAGCCATCCTCGCCAACGGAGAAGCGCGTCAACCGTCGCGCGAAGGTCTCGTTGACGAAGAGGGCCGTCTCGTCCGCGCTCAGGACGCATTCGTTTGTGTAACCAAGCCCATCTGCCACGATGCGCGCGGTGCCCTTGTCGATGAGCACGATGAAGCCGGTATTGGCATCTGGCCTGTAGTCCAGCGCGCGCGGCACTTTTCGTGTCGAGATGGTCAGCCAGATGCGGCCACGGCTGTCGATCAGCGGGAAGTTTGCGGGCGGCAGTGGTGCGCCATTCAGCGTCAAAAGCAGCGGCTCGCAAACGCCATCTGCGTGGAGCCGGAACAGCCCACCGGTGTCCGCACCAAGATGCGCCACCAGAAATGCGCCGCCGGCTTCCAGTGCAATGCCATTTGGACGCAAGGGATCATCCGCAGGCCGGTCGGCTGCAACCCGATGGACGGCCCCATCAGGCGCGATGCAGGCCACGCCACCAGTGGCGTGCCAGTCCGAGGCGAAAAGCCAGCCGCTTTGATGCGTGATGATGCATTCGGGGCGGCTGAGACCGCTGCCCCTGAAGGTCACCTCATCAAGCCGCACGGGCGCTGTCATGTCCTGCTCCAAGACGCAATTTAAATTATGCATGATTTAATGTATGCATTGTTTGAATTGAAATCAACCCGAAATGCGAAACAACTCATGGAGGTACGGGATAAAGTCGCAGGATCTGGGCCGATGCCGGTTGTGGCAAGCCCTGACTGGCGGCGCGCAGGTTACCGCCCCTTCGCCTTCCGCCAGTCTTCGAAATCCACCTTCGACTGTGCATCCGTTGGCGGATAGAGCCCGATGATCGAGCGGCCTTCCATGACTTTCTCGGTCACGAAATCCTCGAACGCCGTCATCTCGGTTGCCTCGACCGCGACTTCATCCGCGATGGCAGCGGGGATGACGATCACGCCCTCGCGGTCACCGACGATGACATCGCCGGGAAACACCGGCGCATCGCCACAGCCGATGGGCCCATTGATCTCGATGGCCTCGTGTAGGGTCAGGTTGGTCGGGGCCGAGGGGCGGGTGTGATAGGCCGGAATCGAAAGCTCCGCGATTTCAGGGCTGTCGCGAAAGCCGCCATCGGTGACCACACCGGCGACACCGCGCTTCATCAGACGCGACACCAGAATGCCGCCGGCGGATGCGGCGCGCGCATCCTTCCGGCTGTCGATCACCATCACGCTGCCCACTGGACAATCTTCCACCGCCTTGCGCTGCGGGTGTGCGCGGTCGCTGAAGATGCTCAGCGGATTGCGGTCCTCGCGCGCAGGAATGTAGCGCAGCGTGAAGGCCTCACCGACCATGTTGGGCAGGTTTGTGTTCAGGGGCCGCACATCCTGGATGAACTGGTTGCGCAGCCCGCGCTTGAACAGGGCGGTGCAGAGCGTGGCAACCGAGACCTGCATCAGGGCTGCGCGGGTGGCTGGTTTGAGTGACATGGTTCTGCTTTCAAAAAATGGCAGGCTCGGTCACGGGTGCGCCGAAATCCGTTTCGAGGAAGTCGAAGTCACAGCCCTCATGGGCCTGTTTGATGTGCTGGCTGAACATCCAGCCATAGCCGCGCTCATAGCGGGGTGCAGGCTTCACCCAGGCAGCGCGGCGGGTGGCAAGTTCTGCTTCAGAGACATCCAGTGAAATCGAGCGATTGGGGATGTCGATGGAGACAAGGTCACCTGTTTTTGCCAAAGCCAGCGGGCCACCGAGATAGGATTCTGGCGAGACATGCAGGATGCAGGCGCCATAACTCGTGCCGCTCATGCGCGCATCCGAGATGCGCACCATGTCGCGCACGCCCTGCTTCACCAGCTTTTTCGGGATCGGGATCATGCCCCATTCCGGCATGCCGGGGCCACCCAGCGGGCCGGCACTGCGCAGGATCAGAACGCTGTCTTCGGTGACATCGAGATCATCCCGGTCAATGCGTGCTTTCAGGTCGGGGTAATCGTCGAAGACCACCGCCCTGCCGGTGTGCTTCAGGAACTTGGCCTGAGCTGCGGCCGGTTTCACCACGCAGCCGTCAGGCGCGAGATTGCCGCGGAGCACGGCCAGCGCACCCTCATTGTAGATCGCCTTGTCGAGCGGGCGGATGACATCGTCATTATAGACCTGCGCGTCCTTCAGCGTGTCGCCCCAACACTCTCCCATGACATTGATCTGGTCGAGATCGAGAAAGGGCTTGAGCCGCGAGAGCAGGCCAAGCAGGCCGCCCGCATAGTAGAAATCCTCCATCAGATACGTGTCGCCTGTGGGACGCACATTGGCGATCACCGGCACCTTGCGCGAGGCCGCGTCGAAATCATCAAGCCCGATGGCATGGCCGGCCCGCCGTGCCATGGCGATCATGTGGATGACGGCGTTGGTGGAGCAGCCCATCGCCATTGCCGTGACAATCGCGTTCTGGAAAGCGCCATGAGTCAGGATTTTCGCAGGCGTCAGGTCCTCCCAGACCATGCCGACGATGCGGCGCCCGGCATCGGCACACATGCGGATGTGATTGCTGTCGACGGCGGGCAGCGACGAGGTGCCTGGAATGCACAGGCCCAGCGTGTCGGCAAGCCCCGTCATGGTCGAGGCTGTGCCCATGGTCATGCAGACGCCGGGTGAGCGGGCGATGCCCACCTCCATCTCCTGCCAGTCCTTGTCGGAAATGTTCCCGGCGCGGCGCTCGTCCCAGTATTTGAAGGCATCAGAGCCCGAGCCAAGCGGCTTGCCCTTCCAGTTGCCGCGCAGCATCGGCCCGGCGGGCACGAAGATCGCTGGCAGGCCAGCGCTGATCGCACCCAGAATGAGCCCCGGCGTGGTCTTGTCGCAGCCGCCCATCAGCACCGCACCATCGACGGGGTGAGAGCGGATCAGCTCCTCGGTCTCCATTGCCAGGAAGTTGCGATAAAGCATCGTCGTCGGCTTCACCTTGCCCTCGGTCAGCGAGATGGCCGGCAGCTCGATGGGAAATCCGCCGGCCTGCAGGATGCCGCGCTTCACATCGTCCACGCGCGTCTTGAAATGCTGGTGGCAGGTCGCAATTTCCGACCAGGTGTTGATGACGGCAATGACGGGCTTGCCGACATAGTCCTCGGCGGAAAAGCCGAGTTGGTTCATGCGCGAGCGATGCCCGAAGGAGCGGAAATCATCCGGCATGAACCAACGCGCCGAACGCAGCTGGTCGGGGGTCTTCGTCGTCTTGGTTGTCATGTCCGGCTCAGTCCACGCTCACCTTGGCCACGCGGGCAACTTCCCCCCATTTGGTGACCTCTTCGGCGACAAACTTCTGCTGCTCGGCAGGCGTATTGCCGCCCACGACAAAGCCGTTCTTGACGAGCTTTTCCTGAATGGCCTCGCTCTGCAGCGCCTTGCGGACTTCGATCTGCAGGCGCTCGACAATCTCCTTCGGCGTGCCGGCGGGGGCTGCCAGCGCGTTCCACGACACGGCGGCGAAACCCGGAAAGCCCTGCTCCGCGATGGTCGGTGTCGTGGGCGCCGCCGCATTGCGCTCAAGGCTCGCCACGCCGATCATCTTGACCAGCCCGGCCGCCGCCTGAACGAAGGCCATGTCCTGATTGATGAACATCATCGGCACCTGGCCCGCGATCACGTCGTTCATCGCTGGCG
>JAYWHQ010000396.1:0-2794 GCA_043777655.1 Allobosea sp.
CGGCCTTGTCGGTGATCTCTTCATATTTGCCGCCGCGATGGTAGCGGTCTTCCAGCATCGCGGTGACATTGGACGCCACGCCCGCCATGCGCCGCGAGCCAATGGACTCGACACGCGCCTGCTCGGCGGCGTCGAACACGGCGCGCGCGGCATCACCTTCGGGTGCAGCGCGTCGATGAATGTTGGCATCATGACAGGCGAGCCTGAGCGCCATCGAATCGGCATGGCCGCGCAGGATCGCGATGTCATTCACCGTCAGCTTGCGCGGCGGCTCGGGCAGACGCGCCCGCTCGCCAACAAGAGCAGGCTTGTCTGCGGCAAAAACGATCTCGAGTTCCGGCAGACGGGCAATCGCCTTCATCGCTCCGGAGACGGCGCGCTTCAGCGGCTCGTTGGGCGCTTCCTTGGTCTGGCCGGGCTTGCGGTTTGTCAGGGTCATGTCTTTCGATCTAGATCGCTAAGGCCGCCATGTCACGGGGTGATCTGCCAATGCACGGTCAACAGTTATCAGACGCATGCCTTCGGTCTGGGCGATAGCTATGAGCAGACGGTCGAACGGGTCGCGTGTCGCTGGAACCGGCATGGCCTCAGCCACAACATGCTGGATAGTCAATGCGATACAGGCCACGCCCTGTTCCTCGAGGGTTTGGGCCATATCAGCGACGGCAACGCGTGTTGCCAGCTTTCCGAGCCGCACCTTGATGGCGATCTCCCAAAGGCTGACGACGCTGAACCGGCACTGGCTGTCATTCACCACCTTGGCGTAGGCCGGATAGGAAACGCCAACTTTTCGGTCGATCACCGCGAGGACGAAGTGGGTGTCGAGCAGCAGAGTCATCGCTCGTCCGGATACGTTATTGGGGTGATAAGGAAGTCTTCCGGTAGGGGATCGTCGAAATCTGGCGCGATCCTGAACAGCGACTCTCCGGGTTTGCGCTCAATACCCCTCGATCGCAAATACGCCTCGCCAGCCTCCCAATCGATCCCGCCCCGACGCACATGCGGCACGAGATCAAAGGCCGGCTTGCCGTGCCGCGTCACGGTGATGCGCTCCCCTGCCTCGACCTTGCGGGCGAGTTCGGTGAGGCGGGCCTTGGCTTCACGCATGGTGACTGTTGTCATGGCAGAATTGTAGTCACATGTGACCACAAAATCAATGCTGCAATTCGCTGGCGGCTAGAGCCTCTTGCTCAACCAGTAGCAGGCATGACCTTCCGGGTAGGGAGAGAGTTCGCCAAACAGCGCATAGCCGCGCTTCTCGTAAAAGGGCCTCGCCTGCCAGGAATAGGTGACCAGATGCACGCCAATGGCCCCAAGCGTGCCTGCATGCGCCTCCAGAGCGTCCATCACGCGCGTGCCGATGTCCTGACCGCGCAGGGCCTCGCTCACCCAGAACAGATCGACATAGACCCAGCCATGCCAGTAGCGCCCGACGGCGCCACCGACAATCGCCTCGCCTTCAATGACACTGACCGAGACGGATTCACGTTTCCCGTCGCCGGCAGCCTGCGTATTGAACGCGACAATGCCGTCGAGAACCGCCTTGTGCACGGCCTCATGCCGGTCATCGACCTGCACTGTGACTGCATTTGTCACGCCCGCAGCCGCCCTCAGCTCAGCACGACATTCACAGCACTCTCCGGCAGTTCCTTGCCGAAGGAGCGCTGGTAGAATTCGGCCACCAGCATGCGCTCCATCTCGTCGCATTTGTTGAGGAAGGTCAGCCGGAAGGCGAAGCCGACATCGCCGAAAATCTGTGCGTTCTCGGCCCAGGTGATGACCGTGCGCGGGCTCATGACCGTGGAGAGATCGCCATTCATGAAGGCGTTGCGGGTGAGATCAGCCACGCGCACCATCTTGTTGACGATGTCCTTGCCCTCAGTCGTGCCCTGATAGTGCTTGGCCTTGGCCAGCACGATGGCCACCTCGTTGTCATGCGGCAGATAGTTCAGCGTGGTCACGATTGACCAGCGGTCCATCTGGCCCTGGTTGATCTGCTGCGTGCCGTGATAAAGGCCCGATGTGTCACCCAGGCCCACTGTGTTGGCCGTCGCAAACAGCCGGAAGCACGGGTGCGGCTTGATGACGCGCTTCTGGTCGAGCAAGGTCAGCTTGCCCGATTGTTCCAGCACGCGCTGGATCACGAACATCACGTCCGGGCGCCCGGCATCATATTCATCGAAGACCAGCGCGATGTTGTTCTGCAGCGCCCA
The DNA here is from genome assembly GCA_043777655.1 of Allobosea sp. Taxonomy (GTDB): domain Bacteria; phylum Pseudomonadota; class Alphaproteobacteria; order Rhizobiales; family Beijerinckiaceae; genus Allobosea. The sequence continues at coordinate 2,214 of JAYWHQ010000396.1, forward strand.
GGGCAAGATGCCATCCTGGAACTCGGTGATCTGCTTGCCATCCTTCAGCACGATCGCGTCCTTGCCGACAAGATCAAGCCGGGAGACATGGCTGTCGAGGTTGACGCGCACGCAGGGCCAGTTCAGCCGCGCCGCGACCTGTTCGATGTGCGTCGACTTGCCGGTGCCGTGATAGCCCTGGATCATCACCCGTCGGTTGTAGCCAAAGCCTGCAAGGATCGCCAATGTGGTATCGGGGTCGAACTTGTAGGTCGAATCGATGTCAGGAACGCGGTCGCCGCGGTTCGGGAAACCCTTGACATGCATGTCCGTATCAATACCGAACACATCGCGGACGGAAATCTCTTCGGTGGGGCGGGATGTCGTGTCGTTCGTCCGGTCGGCCATGCTGCGGGTCCTCTGCGCTATGCAGGCACCAATGCCGCATCTGGGCAGGGGGTTCAAGGCACGGCACCGGTGAAAGTCGCCTTGCCGCAGGATGAACTGGCAAAACCTTTGTCCTTCCCGATTGCCTTTTTGCGATTATCGCGCAGAGTAGGGCCAGACCGACTAAAGGCCTCTGTATGACGACCGCTCCCGAG
>JAYWHQ010000397.1:0-2792 GCA_043777655.1 Allobosea sp.
CTTACTGCTTGGTTGCCCAATACAGCAGCACCTGATTGTCGGCACGCTGCGAGAGCTTCACCGATTTCGACACACCCCAGGCCAGCGCCTGCTGGTGCAGCGGAATGTAGGAGAAATCATTGGTCGTCAGCGTGTAGGCTTCCTTGATCATGGCATTGCGCTTGGCGACGTCATTCTCGACGAGAATCTTGTCGGTCAGCGCGTCCACCGCCTTGTTGCAATAGCCGCCAAGGTTGGCCTCGCCACGTGACGAGGTGGCCACATCGCGGCAACCATGGATGTCATGCAGCACATTGTGGCTGTCGAAGGTGCCCGGCGTCCAGCCCAGCAGATAGAAGGACGTGGCATAACCACCCGGCTTCAGCACCTTGGCGAAATACTGCGCCTTGGGCTGGGCGTTCAGGTTGATCTTGATGCCGGCGCGCGCCAGCATGCCGACCACGGCCTGACAGATCGGCTCGTCATTGACGTAGCGATCATTCGGGCAATCCATCGTCACCTCGAAGCCGTTCGGATAACCGGCCTCAGCCAGCAGCTTCTTCGAGGCTTCGACGTCGAACTTCGGACGGGCAAACCCGGCCTGCGAGAACAGCTCCGGCGCAATCATCAGCGGCGACGGCGTGGCGAGGTTGCGCATGACGCGCGCCTTGATCGTCTCGATGTCGATGGCCTGATAGAAAGCCTGGCGAACGCGCACATCCTTGAAGGGGTTCTTGCCCTTGATGTTCGAGAACAGCAGTTCATCGCGCGTCTGGTCGAAACCGAGGAAGATCGTGCGCAGTTCCGGCCCGGTCATGACCTGGGCCATCGGGGAGCCGTTGACACGGGCGATGTCCTGGATCGGCACAGGCTCGATCACGTCAACCTCGCCCGAAAGCAATGCCGCGACGCGCGTGGCGTCAGAGGCGATCGGGGTGAAGATAATCTCGGTCAGGTTGTGCTCGGCCTTCTGCCACCAGGCCGTGTTGGGCTTGAACACGGTGCGCACGCCCGCCTGATGGGTCTCGATGCGGAAGGCACCGGTGCCATTCGAGTTCAGCGCGGCAAAGCTCGGCGTCGTGGCGCTGGCGGGGGTCGGGGCGGCAGAGTTGTTTGCCTCCGACCACTTCTTCGACATGATGTACCATGTGTCCCACTGCGCATGCAGGATCGGGTTTGGCGAAGTCAGGACGAAATCGACCGTGTGGTCATCGATCTTGACGGCCTTGGCATCCTTGGGAACACGGGTCTGCAGGTTGGAGCCGGTGGCGCGCACGCGGTCTGCCGAGAATACCACGTCATCGGCGGTGAAATCTTCGCCATTGTGGAACTTCACGCCCTTGCGCAGGTTGAAGCGCCAGGTCAGTCCGTCGGCGCTGACAGTCCATTTCTCAGCCAGGCCGGGCTGGATCGCCAGATCCTTGCCGCGCGCCGTCAGACCTTCGAACACATGCGCCAGATTGGCCAGCGTCGTCGTCTCGTTCAGCGTGTAGGGATCCAGCGATTTGAGATCGCCCTGGTTGGCATAGCGCAGGGTCTTGGCCTGCACCGTGGTGGCCAGCAGTGCAAAAGCGGCTGCGGCGAGGATTGTGCGCTTGATGGACATGACTGTTTCTCTCCCATTCCAGTCGATGATGAGCCCTGTCGGCAAAAGCGGCTCGAACCACGGTTGTCGTTGCAACCTCGGCTGAGCCTGCCATCCAGAACATCTGAAATCAGCTTAGACGCGGGAAAGCCCGGCGGTCTAGCCATGCGTCGCGCGAAAAATAGTCATGCCTGCATCACCATTTTGCTGGCATGGGGGTTTGCGGTGCAACACCGCGGTCAGCGCGACAGCTCGGCGATGACCTTGCGGATGAAGGTTTCTCCGGCCTCCAGCTGGCTGATCTCGATGAACTCGTCGGGCTGATGCGCTTGCGCAATGTCACCCGGCCCACACACCACGGTTGACCAGCCCGCGCCCTGGAACAGGCCACCTTCGGTGCCATAGGCCACCACATGGCTGCCATTGTCACCGGTGATGCGGCGCGCCATCTGCTCGGCGGCGCCATCGGTTTCGGGCCGCAAACCAGGCGTTGAGGACATGATGCGGAACGAAACGCCGCTTTCGGGCGCAATCGCCTTCATCGGTGGCTCGATCACCTCCCGGATGTAAGCCTCGTAGCGCGCGAGATAGGATTCCGCCGTCTCGCCCGGGATTGCGCGCACTTCGCTGATGATGGTGGCGTGCTCGGCTGTGATGTTGGCTGCCGTGCCGCCCGACATCATGCCGCAATGCAGCGTCGTGTAGGGCGGCTCGAACGGGTTCTCCGGGTCAGCGGCGGCGGCGTTCGCAGCCAGCAGGTCCGTGTGCCAGTTGACCAGTTTTGCCGCGACCATCACCGCGGATACGCCCATATCAATCCGGCTGGAATGCACGGCCTTGCCGCGCACCGTCGTTTCCATGCGCGTGCCGCCCTTGTGGCCGGTGACCACCTGCATCATCGAGGGCTCGCCGACGATGACCGCCGACGGCCGGATGCCGGCTTCCGCCATGGCGCGGATCATGAAAGGGGCACCAACGCAGCCTGTCTCCTCGTCATAGGACAGGGCGATGTGGACAGGGCGCTTCAGCCCGGCTTTCAGCATGTCCGGCACGAGTGCCAGCGCGAGCGCGTCAAAGCCCTTCATGTCGCAAGTGCCGCGCCCGTAAAGCCGTCCATCGCGCTCGGTCAGCGTCCACGGATCGCTGGACCAGTTCTGGCCCGCGACCGGCACGACATCGGTGTGGCCTGACAGCACGACACCGCCATCCACCTTCGGCCCAATGGTGG
>JAYWHQ010000398.1:0-2787 GCA_043777655.1 Allobosea sp.
ATCATTGCACTGCCGGGCGAAACGCTGCTGGTGTCGGGCCATGACTACACGCTCTCCAACGCCCGCTTCGCGCTAGCGATGGAGCCGCAGAATGCCGAACTGAAAGCGCGTGCCAGTGAGGCCGAGCGCCGCAAGGCCGCTGGCGCGTTCTGGTCCACCACCACAGTGGCGGAAGAACACGCGACCAACCCTTACTTTCGCGCCGGCGAGTCCTCGCTGGCTGCGGCGGTCGGGCTTGTTGGTGCCGACGCAGGCCGTGTCTTTGCCGCCCTGCGCGAAGCCAAGAACAAGTTCTGATATCAAGTTCTGAAGCCCCACCACCTGACCCCGCGCCATTTCCATCCGGATCGACACATGCAGTCCACGGCCACCGCTGAAGCCATCATCCGCAAGCTTGGGCTGATCCCTCACCCTGAAGGCGGTCACTACCGCGAGACATTTCGTGACCCTGTCGAGCGCGGTGGGCGCGCGGTCTCGACCGCGATCTACTACCTGCTCGGCGTCGGCGAGACATCGGAATGGCACAGGGTCGATGTGGCAGAGGTGTTCCATTATTATGCGGGCGCGCCGCTGGTGCTGACCATCTCGCCCAACGGGCATGACGCCTCGGCGCATCATCTGGGGCCTGACATCATGGCAGGCCAGCGCCCGCAAATCGTCGTGCCCGGCGGTCACTGGCAGACGGCGACCTCGCTCGGCGCCTGGACGCTGGTGGGCTGCACGGTGGCCCCCGGTTTCGAGTTCAGCGGCTTCGAGCTGGCCCCGCCCGGCTGGCGCCCGACACCAAGGGCCAGCGGGGCCTGAGCCATGGACGCTGATAAGCTTCAGCTGGTGCGCGCCTGCGAAGAACGCATCGTCAATGCCTGGCCAGCCATCGACACGCTTTTTGCCAAAGGCTGCGTGATCCGCATGGCAGCCGGCTATTCAGGCCGGGCAAATGCGCTCTCGGCCATGGTCCCGGACACAGCACTCGAACCTGATTTTCTGGACTGGGCCGAGGCGCTCTATCGGCAGGCCGCGTTGCCACCGCGCGTGCGGATCACGCCGCTTCTGGCGCCCGGAATGGCGGAAATGCTCAATCAACGGCGCTATGTCAGGGACAGCGACGCCATCGGCATGCTGGCGCCGCTGGGAAACCACGCCCTGTTTGATCCGTCACTCAGCGTCTCAGCCGAGCCGACAGCCCCTTGGGTTCATGGCATCTGCAAACGGCAGCAAGGCAACAAGAAGGATGCCGAAGCCGCGCTGACGGGGATTGTTTCCCGCATTCGGCTGCCAGCAGCTTTTATGACGCTCAAGCATGAGGGCGAAGATGTCGGCTTCGGCATGGCAGTTGTCGAGCGCGGCATGGCGGAAGTGGGGGCCATCATCATCGATGAGCGCCTGCGGGGCAAAGGGCTGGCCCGCAGGCTGGTGATCGGACTGATGGATTGGGCGGCTCAGACGGGCGCTTCACAAGCCTATCTGCAGGTCGAACCGACCAATACGCACGCAGTCGATCTCTACCGCAGCCTCGGCTTCCAGGAACTCTATCGCTACCGGACTTTGAAGCTGGAATCGTGAGCCGCCTCAGGCCTTGCTCTTGCCACCGACAGACGCCACCACGGCGCCCCCGACGATCAGCAGACAGGCCACGGCCAGCGCCCAAGTGAAGGGGGCCGCCCCCGTCAGCACCAGCGCCAGCGTGGAGATGACGGGAGCTGCATAGCTCAGCACCCCCAGCAGGCGGATGTCGCCGCGCTTCATGCCGATGTCCCAGACGAAGAAGGCTGCACCGACCGGCCCGATGCCCAGCGCCAGCAGTGCCAGCCAGCCGGTGGATGATGGCAGGACAAACGTCTCGAACAGAAGATGGCAAATGGCGGCAAGCAGCGCCGTGATGAGGCAAAACCCCGCCACGGCCTCGGTCGGCACATCGGCCATGCGGCGCGACAGCACCGAATATCCGGACCAGACCAGCGCGCAACAGGCGGCCAGCGCATAGCCCGGCAGATAGGCGGCGTTGAGGCCAGAGAGGCCCTTGCCGAAGGCCAGCACGATGACGCCGGCAAAGCCGATGAGCGCGCCCAGCACATGGCGCGCGGTCAGCGTCTCGCCCGGCAGCAGCCCGGAAAAGATCACGATCAGCAGTGGCCAGAGATAGGCAATCAGGCTGGCTTCAGCTGGTGGCGCCAGCTTCAGCGCCGCGAAATAGAGCGCGTGATAGAAAAACAGTCCGCCCACCCCCAGCGCCATGGCAGGGAGCGGCTGGCGCAGCAGGGCGAGCTTGCCTTGGCCAGCGACGATGCCAAGGCCGATACCGCCACCAATCGCAAAGGTAATCGCCGTCACCTGAAAAGGCGGCAGACCCGCCGTCGCTGTCGTGAACAGCGCCAACAGGCCCCAGAGCAGGATGGCGATGGCGCCTGTCAGGGTGGCGGTGCGGGAGGTCACGATACTTGGCCCATTGCTAGTCAAAGAACATTCAAATAAAAATGGGCGGCGCAGTCGGTGCGCCGCCCTTCAGATCCTTCTGGAAGGGACCCGGTTCAAGAAATACGCCGCCCCGATTGGATTCGGGGGGCGTATTTTTTTTTGCACGTAAGCGTCTTCTCGTCAAGCGACTGGGCAAGTTTCGCCAAAGATGATAACAATGATTGCGATCCCGCCTGAGAAATTGAAAAAATATGTTTTGCTAAGCATGTGTTTTTATGCAATTTTTCGGGATAAGATAGATATTGGAGGCGAGCATGCAAACAGTTGATAACTTGGATGGCGACTTTCCTTCTGTCGAAGAGGAGATTGAAC
>JAYWHQ010000399.1:0-2781 GCA_043777655.1 Allobosea sp.
CCGCGACATGTCGGATATGACCCTGAAGCAGCATGTGCGCAGGCTCGTGAGCGAACACCACCCGGATCGCCAGATCGCGCGCGGGCTTCCCGCAGAAGCGGTCACCATCGCGACCGCGCGCCTGGCAGCCATCAACGCCGCCTGGGACCAGATTGCCACCGAGCGCGGGCTGAAAACCCGCGCCGATGCCGATGCGGCGTGAGCACAAGGATGACTGACCAGCCAAAGCCGGATTCGACTTGCGCCGCCAAGGTCTTTGCCTCGCCCAACCATGGCGAGCGCCTCAACACCGATGGCAGCGCCGGCCGCACGCCCGACATGCTGCTTCTGCACTATACCGGCATGCCGGTCGCGGGCGAGGCGCTGCAATGGCTGTGCAATCCGGTCGCGCAGGTCTCCTCGCACTATTTCATCTTCGAGAATGGCCAGACCTTGCAGCTGGTGCCCGAAAGCCGCCGCGCCTGGCATGCCGGGCGCTCGCACTGGGCGGGCGAGACCGACATCAACTCCTGCTCCATCGGTATCGAGATCGCCCACCCCGGCCATGCCGGCGGCCTTCCGGATTGGCCAGAGGCGCAGATCGCGGCGACTGTGGCGCTGTGCCGCGACATCTGCACGCGCTGGAACATCCTGCCGGCCCGCGTGCTGGCGCATTCCGATATCGCGCCGGGCCGCAAGCAGGACCCGGGCGAGAACTTCCCCTGGGCCCGGCTGGCGCAGTCCGGCATCGGCCTCTGGCTGCGGCCCGCCCCCATTCGCAGCGGGCGCTTCTTCGGCAGGGGCGATGCCGGAGCGCCCGTCGAGGCGCTGCAAGCGATGCTGGCGCTGCTGGGCTATGGCATCGAGGTCAACGGCACCTATGACGAGCGCACCGAGGCTGTTGTGGAAGCCTTCCAGCGGCACTGGCGGCCAGAGCGGGTCGATGGCGTCGCTGATGCCTCGACCATCACCACCCTGCGCGACGTTATTGCAGCCAGTCGCTTGCTGAAACTGGCCTGATCCGCTCGCCACTGCGCCACAATTGGCTGTATGATGGCCACACAGGGGTGGGGTGAGCAAAACCTGCACTGACGCCGCCAGGCGGCACATGACATCGAGGTTGAGCTTTGAAACGCTGGATGATGTTGACCGGGGTCGCTGTGGTCGCAGGTGCTGCGGGTTGGGCTCTGTTGCGGCCCGGCGCAGGCGGTGCATCCGATGCGCCATACAGGACAGCTGCACTCGACCGTGGCCAGATCATCGCTTCCGTGCGCGCCACCGGCACATTGACACCGGTTTCGACCGTGCTGGTCGGCTCGATGCTGTCAGGCCAGATCATCGAGATTCTGGCGGACTACAATTCTCAGGTAAAGGCCAATCAGATCGTGGCCCGGCTCAACGCCGATCAGATCAGGGCCCGCCGCGATTCCGCCGAGGCGGACCTCGCCCAGTCACGCAGCGAGCTTGCCGTGCGAAAGGCGATGCTGGAACGCTCGCGCGCCACACGCCTGAAGGCCAACTCGACACTGAAAGACATTCAGGCCCAACGCGACCGGATCAATGCGCAACTGGCCGAGGCGAAGCGCAACACCGAGCGCCAGCGGGAGCTGTTTGGCCGCGCCGTCGGCTCGCAGCAGGCGCTGGACGCATCCCGCACACAGCTTGACATGCAGACCGCCTCGCTGGCCTCCGCCGAAGCGCAGATTGCCTCCGCGGGCTCCGAGTTGCTGGGGCTTGATGCCGATGTCGCGCTGGCGCAGGCGCAGATCCTTTCGGCAGAAGCCGCCGTGCTGGGCCGGGATGCCAAGCTGAAGGACATACTGATCGATCTGGAGCGCTCTGAAATCCGCTCGCCGGTTGACGGCGTGGTGGTGCAGCGACAGGTGGAAATTGGCCAGACAGTGGCGGCCTCCTTCTCCTCGCCCACTCTATTCCAGATCGCGCAGGACCTGCGCGAGATCGACATCTACGCCAATATTGACGAGGCCGATGTCGGTCGCCTGAAGCCGGGCCAGGTCGTGACCTTCACAGTCAACGCCTATCCTGCCCGGACGTTTGAGGGCGAGGTGCGCCTCGTGCGGCTCGGCGCGCAGACCATCCAGAATGTCGTGACCTATACGGCGGTGATGCGCGTGCAGAATGCCGATCTGACCCTTCTGCCCGGCATGACGGCCAATCTCCAGGTGGTGACAGAAGACCGCCGCGACGTGCTGCGCGTGCCCAATGCGGCACTCCGGTTCCGTCCTGTCGGCGCAACGCCTGCTGCTGCCAATGCCGCCGCTGGCGAGGGCTCACGGCCAGCAGGTGTCGCGGGTGGTGGCCAGCCGGGCGGTGGCCAGCAAGGTGGCGCTCGCGCACTGGCCACCCTGCGCGAGCGCATCGACAGCGAGATCAAACCCACACCTGAGCAGGCCAAAGCGATCGCCGCGATCTTTGTCGAGATGCGCAGCGGCAGCCGCAACATGCAGAACCTCTCCGAGGACGAGCGCCGCGCCGCCTTCCGCGCGGCCCGCACGGACCTGTCAGTCAAGATTGCTGCCGCTCTCGACCCTGAGCGCCGCACCGCTTTCGAAGCGATGATGCAAGCTGGCGCCCAGCGTCAGCAGGAGGCGCCATCCGCACGCATCTTCGTGCTTGACGCCGCCAGCAACCAACCCAAGCCCGTCATCATCCGCGTTGGCCCCTCCGATGGCGCTTTCACGCAAGTGGTCTCGGGTGAGCTGGCAGATGGCGCGCAAGTCATCATCGGCGGTGGCCCCAAGCCCAGCGCGGCGAGCGCGACCGTTCCTGCATCCGGGCCAC
>JAYWHQ010000400.1:0-2780 GCA_043777655.1 Allobosea sp.
CTTGGCCTTCATGCCGCGCTTCAATGTGCCGGAGCAGACGCGCAGGAAGGCGATGCGGTCGCGGTGGTTGGGGTCCATATTGGCCTGAATCTTGAAGACGAAGCCGGTCATTTTCGGCTCGCCCGCCGCGATCATGCGCTTGTCGGCGCTTTGCGCGCGCGGGCTGGGGGCGAGCGCACCCAGCGCATCGATCAGATCGCGCACGCCATAATCCTTCAGCGCCGCGCCAAAATAGACCGGCGTCTGCGTGCCTTCGCGGAACGCCTGCATGTCCAGCGGCTTGGTGCCTTCGGCCGCCAGCGTCACCTCCTCGCGCCATTCCGCCGCCTGGCCGGGGCCGGGCAGGAGCTGGTCGAAAATCGGATCATCGGGGCCGGAGACAATCTGCTCGGCATCGGCGCCGCCGCCCGCCTGGTTGCGGCGGATGCGCTTGGCGGCAATGTCATAGGTGCCGACGAAGTCACGCCCGCGCCCGACAGGCCAGGTCATCGGCGTGGCATCGAGCGCGAGCTTCGTCTCGATCTCTGACAAGAGATTGAACAGATCCTGCGTCTCGCGGTCCACCTTGTTGATGAAGGTGATGATCGGAATGTCGCGCAGGCGGCAGACCTCGAACAGCTTGCGCGTGCGCGCCTCGATGCCTTTGGCCGCGTCGATCACCATCACGGCGGAATCGACCGCCGTCAGCGTGCGGTATGTGTCTTCCGAGAAGTCCTCATGGCCCGGCGTGTCGAGCAGGTTGTAGACATGGCCGCCATATTCGAACGTCATCACCGAGGTGACGACCGAAATGCCGCGTTGGCGCTCGATCTTCATCCAGTCCGACGAGGTCTGGCGCCGCCCGGCCTTGGCGCGCACCTCGCCGGCAAGCTGGATCGCGCCGCCGAAATAAAGCAGCTTCTCGGTCAGCGTCGTCTTGCCCGCATCAGGGTGCGAAATGATCGCAAAGGTGCGGCGGCGGGCGTGTTGGGCGTCAACATCTGTCATGGCCGGGTTTGGACAGGAGGCGGGCGCGGCTGTCAATGTTGCTGTTCACTCGCAGTCCCTGCTGACGCCCATGCAACCACCGTCATGGTCGGGCTTGTCCCGACCACCCACGTCTTTCCTTTTCAAGCACTAGCCGATGGTCATGAAAGCAGGACAGGCGTGGGTCCTCGGGACAAGCCCGAGGATGACGGAGGTGCCTGTGGTGACGAGCTTCTTACCCAACCCTTCCCCTGCACTGCCCCATGCGCTAGACGGCGGGTAGTATCGAAAGCCCTGAGCGAGAAACCATGTCCGAGAAGATGAAAGCTCGTCTGCCGAGAGGCTTTGTCGACCGCATGGCCAGTGATGTGGCTGCGACCGAGCGCATGCTCGGCGCCATCCGCGAGCAGTTTGCGCTTTATGGCTTTGACCCGGTGGAGACGCCCTTTGTCGAATACACCGATGCGCTGGGCAAGTTCCTGCCGGATCAGGACCGGCCCAATGAAGGTGTCTTCTCGTTTCAGGATGATGACGACCAGTGGCTCTCGCTGCGCTATGACCTGACCGCGCCGCTCGCCCGCCATTTTGCCGAAAACTTCGAGAGCCTGCCCAAGCCCTATCGCAGCTATCGCTCGGGGTTTGTCTTCCGCAACGAGAAGCCGGGGCCGGGCCGCTTCCGCCAGTTCATGCAGTTCGATGCCGATATTGTCGGTGCGGCTAGCGTCGCAGCGGATGCCGAAATCTGCATGCTGGCTGCCGACACGATGGAAAAGCTCGGCATCAAGCGCGGCGACTATGTGGTGAAGGTCAACAACCGCAAGGTGCTCGACGGCGTGATGGAAGCCATCGGCTTGGGCGGGGATGACAAGGCCGGGCAGCGGCTGACCGTGCTGCGGACGATTGATAAGGCTGATAAATTTCCGGAAGAAGAAATTAGAAAACTGCTCGGAAACGGTCGCCTTGATGAAAGTGGGGATTTCACAAAAGGCGCTCAACTAAGTGAAAAAAGCATAACAGCGATCATCAGGTTGATGGATTTAAAAGAAATTCATCAAATGATTGAGGATAGCAATTCTGCGATAGAAATCGCGTCTAACTTGCCATTTTCGATCAATGAAAATTTCATTCAAGGATTTAGCGAGCTTAAGTTGATATGCGATTTAGTCTCAAAATCAGGCTACGGCCCAGACCGCATCGTCATCGACCCCTCCGTCGTCCGTGGCCTCGAATATTACACCGGCCCCGTCTACGAGGTGGAACTCACCTTCCCCGTCACCAACGAGGACGGTCAGGTCGTGCGCTTCGGCTCGGTCGCGGGCGGCGGGCGTTATGACGGGTTGGTGGGCCGCTTCCGCACGGAGCCCGTTCCAGCCACCGGCTTCTCGATTGGCGTGTCGCGGCTGTATGCCGCGCTGAAGGCGGTCAAGTCGCCCATCGTCACCGACGCGCAAGTGGCAGGCCCGGTCGTTGTCACCGTCATGGACAAGGGCGAGGTCGCTGGCTACCAGGCGATGGTCGCGAGCTTGCGCAGCGCAGGCATCCGCGCCGAGCTCTACCTCGGCTCATCCGGCTTCAACGCGCAGATGAAATATGCCGACCGCCGCGCCAGCCCCTGCGCCGTCATTCAGGGCTCGTCAGAGCGCGAGGCTAACCCTCCCGTCGTCCTGATCAAGGACCTGATCCTGGGCGCCGAACTTGCAGCCCTTGGCCGAGAAGGCAAGGACCGTGAGGATTATCTCAAGCGTCAGGCCGAGGCGCAATTTGCCGTGCCGGTGGCAGAGCTCGTCGAGGGCGTGCGCAAGGTGCTGGCCCGC
>JAYWHQ010000401.1:0-2778 GCA_043777655.1 Allobosea sp.
GCCAGAACACGGTCGCCTGAAATCTGCGCTGTCTGTGCTTCGAGCAGCAGGGCCAGCGGCTCGTTGGCGGCATATTTGCGCGCGTCCGTGGCGAAGCGACGCGCAGCAACCGGATCACCTGCCGCAACCGCCACCATGCCACGAGACACGGCATCGAAGCCACGCGCACGCCGGCGCGCCTTTGAGGCGAAGCTGAACGCGCTTGGCAGTCCAAGGACAAAGCGTGCCAGCGAGAACAGCAGGAGCGCGACAAAGGCCAGCGCCGCAACACCGATGGCTGCCACGGCAACACTGGTCTCGATGCGATAGCCCTGCCAGAGCACGGAGACTTCGCCTGGCCGATCAGCCAGCCAGACGGCACCGATCGCCAGCGCAATGATGACAGCGAGATAGACAAGAACACGGAACATCGACGAGGACCCTTTTTGCCGTGACTGCCTGAACTACTTCGACACACCAAGCGCAGAAACGGCATCATCTGCCAGTTTCCGGGCCAGGGAAGCCGAATCCAGCCGCAATTTCATGCCACCTGCCAGCGCTTCACCTGCCCGGCGCGCAGGCTCCGGCAGCTGCGCGAACGCGGCCAGACCAGCGGCCATGTCGCCGCGAGACAGCGCCACCTCGATGCTCTGCGTCAGCGCGCCAGGCGATGTGCCGCCAGCGGCACCAACCGCCCGCACCTTCACAACGTTGTCAGCCATCGCCATGAGGCGCTCGGTCAGGCTGGCAGATGCGGCTGTGGTGTCCTCAGACAGCTTGCCTCGCACTTGACGGAACTGCTCCAGCAGTGCTGCCTGCGTCGGCGCGCCCTTGGCAGCCACAGCTTCAAGCGCGGCCATGCTGCCTGCGCCAGATGGCAACAGCGATGCCAGGGCCTTGAGATCGGCGGCGAAAGGCTGGCCACCCGCAATGGCTCTCTGGATGCGCTCGGCCAGCACCAGCCGCGCCGGCACGGAGGCTGCCGCACCCTGAGAGAGAGCGATCTTCTGGGCCTGCTCGGTGGCCTGTCTGGCAGCATCCTGAGCGATCATCCTTGTCGCATCCTCGGCTTTGCCAAGGCGCGCCGTCAACTCCGTGATCTGGCGGTTCGCTTCCGTGATCCGCGCAGCATTCTCGGGAGCAACGGCAGCACCTTGCGGCTGGGCCGCAACACGCTGGCCGAGCGCCGCGATCTCGGCGGAAGATTTCGCGGCAAGCGCTTCGGCGACGGTCGCCTTGCGGTCAACCGCCTCGATGGCATCGCGCGTCACAGTCTGCTTCTGCAAGGCGTCCAGCCTTGCAGCCAGGCCAGCTGTCGGGTCAGGCAGGGCCATTGAAGCGGGCAGCAGGCGCGGCGCATAGATCATCGCACCTGCACCCGTCAGGCCGCCAAGCAGACCGGCCAGCGCAAGCGCCAGGCCACCGAAACCGGATTTTGCAGGGGCAATCGGCAAAGGCACCACAGCAGCGGCGGCGGTCTCGATCTCGTCTGGCGGCATGCCGGAAACAGCTGGCGCGGCAACTGCCTCGGATGGCAGACCGGCCGCAGTTTCGATCACGGGTTCGGATGTCCCGGACGTTGCCACGGTTTCGCCGGCCGCGCTGGCGACAGCGGCAGAGCCAGCTGTTGCTGGGGATGACGGCAAGGGGCGTGGTTTTTTCGACATCGGCAAGTCAGGCGTGCTCGGGTTTTTGCTCTCTCCATCCGTTCTAGCATCGACCGCAGGCGCATTGCGAGCCTGCAAAAGCCCAATCACCGAAAACAACGATGCCTCATCAGGATGTTCTGTAACATGAACGGCGCTGGCGCCTGCAAGCTGGAGCGGACGTGCCACTTCTGGCGAGAGGCATACATGTGCAACACAGCACGCCGCTTCCGCCAGACCCGCCACATCGCTCAGCCGCAGGAACGTCGCCGCCCCACGCGGCGAATAGTGCAGCACCGCATCGACAGGCAGGCCATTGCGTGGCGCAAGGGCTTCATGTGCCGCTTCAGGCAGCGCCTTCACATCATCGGCGCTGTAGACCCGCCACTCGCAGACCGGGAACCCCGCCTCGCGCAACCAGTCCGGCAGATCAGCATGCCGGTTCTCGCCTGTTGCCAACAGGAGATGCGCGCCTTTCGGCAGCGCTTTTGCGATCAACTCGAACAGGCCATGCCTGTCGCCACCGGCTGAACGTGCATCTGAAAAGCCGGCCTCGCGCGCCAGAACCGCCGTGCGATCCCCGACTGCAAACAACGGCAACATGCGGCTCGCCGGGGCAAGCGCCTTGGCGAGGAAAGGCACGGCATTGCCACTCGTCACCACCAGGGCTGCAAAGGGCCCATCCGGTGGTGCCTCGTCTGTGGCGCGCAGCACAAACAGCGGTGCCAGAACAGCTTCATGCCCGAGCAGACCCAGCGCCTTCGCGCTCTGACGGCCCTGCTCTTCCGGCCGGAGCACAAGAACGCGCATGACCATTTCACTCCTTTGCTTCTGCGGGCTTCCGTTTCGGGGCCTGCAACGCTAATCAGTCGCAGGGGCTGTTAGCGAAATCCTATGACAGCGCTGTTGCAGGCGCCACCGCCACCAAGGGACCAAATCCGTCGCATGCGCATTCTGGGAATCGAAACGACATGCGACGAAACCGCTGCAGCGGTCGTCAGCCTTGGCGAAACCGGGCGGCCGAAAATCCTTTCGAACGAGATCCTCAGCCAGATCGCGGCGCACGCGGCCTTTGGCGGTGTCGTTCCCGAGATCGCGGCTCGCGCCCATGTCGAAGCGATTGACCGGGTCATTGGCCGGGCACTCGATGTTG
>JAYWHQ010000402.1:0-2775 GCA_043777655.1 Allobosea sp.
CGGCGCTTTTCGGTGGCGCAAGTCTGGTCATAAAGCAGCAGCGAGACACCTGGCACGAGCGCCAACTCGCGCTGCACAGGGTCCAGATCATCCCGGTGATGGAAGGTCGTGCCCGGCGGCCAGATGGTGCCGGGCGGGTACTTGTAAGGCTCGTCCGATACCAGGGCGATGCGCGTCACGCCTTCAGCGGCGATCTGCAGCGCCATTTGTGCCGCGCTGAGGCCACCTTCCGCGCGCTGGCCGCCGGTCATTGCAACCGCATCATTGTAGAGCAGCTTGTAGGTGACGTTGACCCCGGACGCGACCGCCCAGCGGATCGCGAGCGAGCCGGAATGGGTGTAGGTGCCATCGCCCAGATTCTGGAAGATATGCCCGCGCTTGGAGAAAGGTGCCTCGCCGATCCAGTTGGCGCCCTCGCCGCCCATCTGGGTGAAACCCTCGGTGTTGCGGTCCATCCACAACGACATGAAGTGGCAGCCAATGCCCGCCGAAGCCCGCGCGCCCTCGGGCACTTTGGTGGAGCTGTTATGCGGGCAGCCGGAGCAGAAATACGGCGTGCGCTTGGCGATTTCCTTCACCTCGTCGAGGCGCCCCTGAATGGTCGCAATGCGCTCGACAGCGTCCTGAAGCTTCCTGTCCTGTTTCAGCCCCATCAGCCGCGCGCCGATGGCCAGCGCGATGTCGTTGGGATCAAGTGCGCCATGAACCGGAAACAGCCACTCGCCCGTCTCGTCCTTCTTGCCGACCAGAACAGGCGGTTTCTTCGAGCCATAAAGCTCCTCGCGCACCTGAACTTCAATCAGCGAGCGCTTTTCCTCGACGACCATGATCATGTCGAGACCATCGGCGAAGGACTTGATCTCGGACGGGTCCATCGGCCAGGGGCAGGCCACTTTCCAGACACGCAGGCCAAGCTCATTGGCGCGCACCTCGTCAATGCCCAGATCATCCATGGCCTGGCGCACATCGAGATAGGACTTGCCAACGGTGACGATGCCCAACTTCGGCTTCTTGCCGCCGGAAGTGATGATCGGGTTCAGCTTGTTGGCGCGCACATAGGCCAGCATGGCGGCGCGCTTGTCGATGTGCAGCCGCTTTTCCTGATCGAGGAAATCAAGCTCCTTGCGGATGCTCAGGCCACCCGGTGGCAGCACATTGTCGGTCGGGATCTTGATGGTCACTCGGTCCGTCGCTGCATCGACCGACGAGGTCGACTCGATGTTGTCCTTGACGCATTTGAGCCCGACCCAGACGCCCGCATAGCGCGACATGGCAAAGCCGTGCAGGCCGTAATCCAGAATTTCCTGCACGCCAGCAGGGTTGAGGATCGGCATCATCCGGTCGACGAAGACAAACTCCGTCTGGTGCGCATTGGTCGAGCTTTCGGCGGTATGATCATCGCCCATCAGGCAGATGACGCCGCCATGCTTCGACGTGCCAGCCATGTTGGCATGGCGGAAGACATCGCCCGTGCGGTCAACGCCCGGCCCCTTGCCATACCAGAGGCCGAAGACGCCATCATATTTGCCTTCGCCACTCACTTCGGCCTGCTGCGCGCCCCAGATGGCGGTCGCGGCAAGGTCCTCGTTCAGACCGGGCTGGAACAGCACCTGAGCCTCATCCAGTTGGCGCTTGGCGCGAAGCAGTTGCGTGTCGAGCCCGCCCAGCGGCGAGCCGCGATAGCCGGAGACAAAGCCTGCCGTGTTCAGCCCAGCCTGTTGATCGCGCAGACGCTGCGTCATCAGCAGGCGCACGACGGCCTGGGTGCCTGTCAGAAACACATGGCGCTTGGCCAGATCATACTTGTCATCCAGCGAGACGGGCCGCAGCGCAGGCAAGCTCCCACCACTTGGCGGCGTGATCGTTGGAGCAACTGGATTGGAGCGCGATACGTCTGATTTCTTGTCGGACATGGTCTCACTCCCGCAGCCATCAAGGCCTGCAAAGCATGGCTCTGAACGCCACGTCTCGCCAGCACCAAATTACGTCAGTATTGCTGACATAACCTTTGACAGCCGTCAATCCGGGCGCACAGGGCTGGTTCGCCCGTTTGCCGTGCTTTGGCCGTGATTGTTGCGCATCAGCGTCTAGACAAAACTGCCCCGAGTGCGGAGCCAGTCCCTTGCCAGTTTTCTGCCCCATCGCAAGAGCAGGTGCTCCCGTGCTATTTAAAACAGTGCGGAACGTGATTCACACCTGTCCCGGAACCTGAGAGCCAACGTGCAGCTAACCTGCCTTCTTCGCCGCGTCGTCCTCACGCTCGCCATGCTCTGGCTCGGCATGTTCTGGTTCGGCATGGCTGGCGCCAGCGCGCATCCACACGTCTATGTCACGGGTGCCACCGAGATCATCTACGCCTCCGGCGGCAGGATTGCGGCTGTGCGCCATCGCTGGAGCTTCGACGAGGGCTATTCCGCCTTCATGACGCAAGGCCTCGACAAGAACGGCGATGGCAAGCTGACGCCCGACGAACTGGAAGAGCTGGCCAAGGTCAACATTGAGTCCCTGCCCGATGTTGGCTTCTTCACCATCGTGAAAGCCAATGGCCGCCCGCAGGAATTCGGCGCGCCAACCGATTACGGCCTGAGCTTCGACAAGGGCGTGCTGACGCTCTCCTTCACTTTGCCCCTGAAATCGCCAGCAAACGCCAACCGCACGCTGGGGCTGGAGGTGGGTGATCCCACCTTCTTCGTTGCCTTCACACTGATCGAGGGCGATAGCGCGATCCTGCTGAAAGACGCGCCGCAAGGCTGCAAGATCACCGTCAGCCGCGCC
>JAYWHQ010000403.1:0-9449 GCA_043777655.1 Allobosea sp.
TCGCTGCTTGCCGGGCTGGCACAAGCGCTGCTGCAGGCTGCCATCGCGATTGCGTTGATCGTCGTCATTGGTCGCCTCGTCTTGCGCCCGCTGTTCCGGCTTGTGGCAGGCGCCGGTGCCGTGGAGAACTTTATCGCGGCCACCCTCCTTGTCGCTGTCGGAACCGGCATCGCAGCAGCGGCAGCTGGCCTCTCCATGGCTCTGGGTGCCTTCATCGCCGGGTTGCTGCTGGCGGAGACCGAGTATCGGCGCGCCATCGAGGTTGCCATCGAGCCTTTCAAGGCGCTGCTGATCGGCGTCTTCTTCCTGTCAGTCGGCATGGGGCTTGATCTGTCAGCGGTCTTGCGCATGCCGGTGGCCATCATCGGTGGAGCGATCGTACTGATCGGCGTGAAGGCGGCCATGACCTTCCTGCTGGCACGCGGTTTCCGCCTGTCGCGCAGCACAGCCGCAGAGACCGCGCTTCTGACGGGGCCTGGCGGTGAATTTGCCTTTGTTCTGGTCGGCGCGGCGCTGGCGGCGGGTCTGGTCGCGCGCGACCTGGCGACATCGGCCCTGGCTGCTGTCTCGCTGACCATGTTCGCGCTGCCCCTGATGGCACGGATGGGGCGCATCATCGGCAAGAGGCTGGCTCCCGCCGTCATCCTGCCGGACGAGGCGCGCATCCTCCCGCCTGAAGACCGCGCACAGCGCGCCATCGTCGTCGGCTGTGGTCGCGTGGGCCAGTTGGTGGCCGATATGCTGGGTCGACACAAAGTCGCGTATCTTGCCGCAGATGCGGACCCGGCGCGCGTGGCCAAGCAGCGGCGCGCAGGCGAGCCGGCCTATTTCGGCGATGCGACGCAGCTCGAGTTTCTGCGCGCCTGCGGTCTGGCGGAAGCGACCGCGCTGATCGTCACCATCGACAATCCGCGCGCTGTCGATGAAATCGTGGCGGCCGCCCGCGGCGAGCGGGCCGATCTCGTCATCGTGGCCCGCGCCCGTGATGCGAAACACGCGCGCCACCTCTACGAGCTGGGCGTCAACGATGCCGTGCCTGAAACCATCGAGGCCAGCCTTCAGCTGTCAGAAGCCGCACTCGTGGGCCTCGGCGTGCCAATGGGGCTGGTGATCGCGACCGTTCACCAGAGACGCGATGAGTATCGGGCTGATCTGAAACCCGCCGCAAGCGACGCCGCCCGCCCCAGGCGGCATGCAAGATCGAGGCGGCTCTAGACATGCTATCGTGCCTCCAGGCACCCGTTTCAGCACCAGCAAGGAGACCTGACGATGACCAAAGCTTCCTATTCCAAGGACAGGATCGGCAACCATCTCCTGCATCCCGAAACGCTGATGCTGAGCTATGGCTATGACCCGCTGCTGTCAGAGGGCGCGGTCAAGCCGCCGGTCTTCCTGACCTCGACCTTCGTCTTCCGCTCGGCAGAGGACGGCAAGGAGTTCTTCAACTACGTCTCGGGCCGCAAGGAACCGCCGGCCGGAGAAGCCGCAGGGCTGGTCTATTCGCGCTTCAACCACCCCAACAGCGAGATCGTCGAGGACCGGCTGGCCGTCTACGAGAAGGCGGAAAGCGCGCTGCTCTTCTCCTCCGGCATGTCGGCCATCTCCACCACCCTGCTCGCCTATGTGCGACCCGGCGATGTCATCCTGCATTCGCAGCCGCTCTATGGCGGCACCGAGACACTGATTGCCAAGACCTTGTCGGCCTACAACATGGGCGCGGTCGGTTTCGCCGATGGCCTGTCCGGCAAGGTGATGCGGGCGGCGGCGCGCGAGGCGATGGCCAAGGCGCGCAAGAGCAAGGGCCGCGTTTCAGCCATCATGATCGAGAGCCCGTCCAACCCGATCAACACGCTGGTCGACATCGCGCTGGTGCGGCAGATTGCCGAAGAAATTGCAGCAAAGCAGGACGGCCATCGCCCCATGGTGCTGTGTGACAACACGCTGCTCGGGCCTGTGTTCCAGCAGCCGCTGCAGCATGGCGCCGATGTCTCGCTCTATTCGCTGACCAAATATGTCGGCGGCCATTCGGACCTGATCGCCGGTGCGGCGCTCGGCACCAAGGTTGCGATGAAGCCCGTCCGCGCGCTGCGCTCGGCGCTGGGCACGCAGCTCGATCCGCATTCCTGCTGGATGCTGGGCCGCTCGCTGGAAACGCTGGGCCTGCGCATGAACCGCGCGGCTGAAAATGCCAAGCAGGTCGCGGCTTTCCTCATTGCACACCCCCGCGTCGCCAAGGTGCATGACCTCACCCATCTCGATCCGCGCTCGCCCATGGGCAAATTGCAGAAGCGCCAGTCGAGCGGTCCAGGCTCGACCTTCGCCTTCGACATCAAGGGCGGCGAGAAAGAGGCCTTCCACGTGCTGAACTCGCTGCAGGTCTTCAAGCATGCGGTCAGTCTCGGCGGCACGGAATCGCTCATCAGCCATCCGGCCTCCACCACGCATTCCGGCGTGCCGCTGGAGGTGCGCAACCGCATCGGCGTGTCAGAGGCCACCATTCGCCTGTCCATCGGCATCGAGCATGTCGATGACCTGATTGCAGACCTGACACAGGCTCTGGCGGCGTGAGTGAGGGCAAAGGGCAGTCTCCCCTTGCCTGCATGACCAGCCGCGCGCGATAAGCGCTCATGCTTCTCAACCTGTTCACCGAGCTGCGCGCGGCGAAGGTTCCCGTCACCTTGCGGGAATATCTCACGCTGCTCGAAGGGCTGGAGGCCGATCTCGCCGAGAAGCGTGTTGACGAGTTCTACTATCTCGCCCGCACCTGCCTGGTAAAGGACGAGCGCCATCTTGACCGCTTTGACCGTGTGTTCGGGCAGGTCTTCAAGGGGATGGAGACGCTCGGACAGGCGGTCGAAAAGACCGACATTCCCGCCGAGTGGCTGCGCAAGGTCGTCGAGAAATTCCTCAGCCCGGAAGAACGTGCGCAGATGGAGGCGCTGGGCTGGGACAAGCTCATGCAGACGCTGCGCGAACGCCTGGCCGAGCAGAAGGGCCGCCATCAGGGCGGCTCCAAGTGGATCGGCACGGGCGGCACCTCGCCCTTTGGAGCCTATGGCGACAACCCCGAAGGCATCCGCATCGGCCAGGAGGGCAACCGGAACTTCCGCGCCGTGAAGGTCTGGGACCAGCGCGAGTTCAAGGATTTTGACGATGCGCGCGAGCTTGGCGTGCGCAACATGCGCCTCGCCCTGCGCAAGCTCCGGCGCTTTGCCCGCACCGGCAGCGCCGAGGAGCTGGACCTAGACCAGACCATCAGCGAGACAGCCCGCCACGGCTATCTCGATGTGAAGCTTAGGCCCGAGCGGCGCAATGCCGTGAAGGTTCTGCTGTTTCTGGATGTCGGCGGCTCGATGGACTGGCACATCGAGCAGGCCGAGGAGCTGTTCTCGGCAGCGCGTGCCGAGTTCCGCCATTTCGAGCACTTCTATTTCCACAACTGTCTCTATGAGCGCGTCTGGCGCGAGAATCAGCGCCGCCATGACCGGATGATCCCGACCTGGGACATTCTGCGCACCTATGGTTCGGACTACCGCATCGTCTTCGTCGGCGATGCGGCCATGAGCCCCTACGAGATTGCCATGCCCGGCGGCTCGGTGGAGCACATGAACGAGGAGGCTGGTCAGATCTGGATGGAACGCATGACCAGCCATTTCCAGCGTGCCGTCTGGCTCAACCCTGTGCCGCGCAATCAGTGGAACTACACACAATCGACGCTGATGATGGGCGGCCTGATGGGCGGCCGCATGTTCGAGCTGACACTGGACGGACTGGAGCGCGCCATCCGCGAATTGGGCCGCTGATGGCCATTCCCATCGCGCGGCGGGCTGTGCCATAGAGCGACCCATGAAATTTGTTCCCGATGATGACGATGACACACTCCCGTCCTGGCGCCAGCGCCCGAAGCCCGTCGGTTTCGAGATTGCCTATCGGCTGGATGGCGACGAGCTGGTGATCGATTCCACCCGCAAGGTCGACCGGGTGAAGCTCGGCGCGATCGAGCAGGTGCGCTTCACCTTTGATCCGGGCAACATCTCGGGGCGCGGCTACAAGGTGCGCCTCACCCTGACAGACGGCAAGCGCATCACCTTCGGCAACCTGTCCTGGCGCTCCATGGTGGATGTCGAGCGTGACGATCCGCGCTACCGCGCCTTTCTCGAAAAGCTTTGCCCGGCCATTGCGGCGGCCAATCCGAAATGCGTGTTCGTGGCCGGCAAGCCGACGGCGCTGTGGCTCGCTTTCACCACCATCACGGCAGTCTCCTTGCTGGGCATGGCGGCGTTCGCATTGTTTGCCTTTTCGCAGAGCCGCTATCCTGCCATGTGGATTTCGCTGGGTCTGCTGGCGGCCACGATCTGGCAGATGGAGCCGCTCGTGC
Source organism: Allobosea sp. (assembly GCA_043777655.1). Classification (GTDB taxonomy): domain Bacteria; phylum Pseudomonadota; class Alphaproteobacteria; order Rhizobiales; family Beijerinckiaceae; genus Allobosea. The sequence goes on from JAYWHQ010000403.1 coordinate 4,379, forward strand.
GCCTGAACGCGCCCAAGGCGCTGGCAACCGGCGAAGTCCCCGCCTGGCTGGTGCCCTGACTGAGGCCAACCTCGCATGGGCGCCATGTGGCGCTGAGAATTGACGTCGGCCAACTGTGGCTTATGACGGATGGGCGCGCAGGGCCGCGCCACCGGGAAACCATCGCCGAATGCTGACGCCATCCAAGAGCCACCTCTCGGCGCAACCCATGTTCTATCTGATGGCGCTGGCCTTCACGAACTGGATCGGCTTTGCCAGCTGGCAGGCGCTCATCAACAATTTCGGCAAGGAAGCTGCCGGTTTCAGCGGCTTTGACATCGGGCTGATGCAATCGGTTCGGGAAATCCCCGGCTTTCTGGCCTTCACGGCGGTGTTCCTGTTCATGCTGATGCGCGAACAGACGCTGGCCTATGTCAGCCTGATCGTGCTGGGCATCGGCATCGCCATGACGGGCTATCACCCGTCGCTGAACGGCATCCTGATGACGACGGTCATCATGTCGATCGGCTTTCATTATCTGGAAACAGCGCAGCAATCGCTCGCCTTGCAGATCATTCCGAAAGCCGACGCACCCAAGGTGCTGGGCAAGGTGGCGGGCGCGGTGGCGGCGGCCCAACTCGTGTCCTTTGGCTCGGTCATTCTGGCCTGGACCTTCTTCAAGCCAAGCTGGGAGATGCTGTTTCTGGTTGCAGGCGGCGTGACGGTGGTGCTTGCCATCGGCGCGATGCTGTTCTTCCCGCGCTTTCAGGGCGATACGCCACAAAATCGGGGGCTGGTGCTGCGCAAGCGCTATTGGCTCTACTATGCACTCACCTTCTTCTCAGGCGCGCGCCGCCAGATCTTCATGGCTTTTGGCGGTTTCCTGCTGGTCGAGCGCTTTGGCTATGATGTGGCATCCACCGCCACTTTGCTGCTGACGACGTTCGCGATCAACATCGTGCTGGCCCCGCGCATCGGCGCGCTGATCGGGCGTATTGGCGAGCGGCGGACCATCCAGATCGAGAACATCTCGCTGATCGTGGTGTTCCTCGGCTATGCGCTGGCAAGCCAGGGCCTGTTCGGCAAACTCGGCTGGATGGTCGCCGGCGGCCTTTTCGTCATTGATGGCATCTTCGTCACCCTGCTGATCGCGCAGAAGACCTATTTTCAGAAGATCGCTGATCCCGCTGACATCGCGCCGACAGCCGCTGTCGCCTTCACCATCAACCACATTGCGGCTGTGGCGCTGCCAGTCACCTTCGGCGTGCTCTGGACCAGGATTGAGCCTTCGGTGGTGTTCTATTGCGGCATGCTGATTGCCGCGGGCTCGCTGTCGTTGGCCTATCTTGTGCCGCGTCACCCGCAGGCTGGCCATGAAACAACAAGGCAACAGGCAGTGCCGCGGCCTTTGCCAGCCCCAGCCGAATGAGCTGTCTGGACTGAAGCCGCTCAGCCCTGACGGGCCGGGGTGCTGACCACCAGGCCATCGAGCGCATCCGAGACGCGGATCTGGCAGCAAAGCCGGGATGTCGGGCGGACATCGAAGGCAAAGTCCAGCATGTCCTCTTCCATCGGCTGCGGCTTGCCGGCGCGCTCAACCCAGTCTTCAGCGACATACACATGACAGGTGGCACAGGCGCAGGCCCCGCCACATTCAGCCTCGATGCCCGGCACGGAATTGCGGATGGCCGCTTCCATCACCGTCGAGCCGATTTCGGCATCGACAGTGCGCACAGTGCCATCGGCATTGTTGAAGGTGATCTTGGCCATGTCGGTCTCCAGCTCGCGGCGTTCTGATCGGCGAGCCAGCCTGCGATGTCAACAGCGCGTGTGGCTTTTCAGGCCGCCTTTTGCAGCGCACAAATCATGGCGCAGGCACCAGTTGCTGCCTTGTCGAGCGCATGAAGTCTGGCCTTCAGCTCGGCCGGCTCTTTCTGGTCGGACAACGCATGTTCAAGAGCAGCTGCTGCCTCGCCAACCTCCCAGGCGCCAATGGCAAAGGCGGCGCCCTTCAGCGTATGGGCGGCATCGCAGCGGCTCTGGCGGTTGGCCATGTCATGAATGGTGGCCAGCTGGCGGGCGCATTGGTCAGCAAACAGCACCAGCAATTCCTGTTCAAGTTCGGCATCACCGCCGGTCTGGCGGGACAGATGGACAAGATCGAGGGTCTGGTGCGGCATCAGTGCGGTCCATGCAGCGGAATCGGAAGGCAGGCAGGCACAAGACCGCCAGCATGGTGAAAGAGGCGTTAACGACGTTTGTAAATCCTGATGAATGCCGGGTTTCCTTCCCCTGTCCGGTCATTTACCTTGCTGAATGGTAAATGATGTGTGGCGTATCCTGAGCGTTGCGGGCCGAGTTGGCACCGGACTGCTGCGAGCGCGCCCACGTTGAAACGACGATGGCGTGAGAGGCGGCAATCATGGCGCGGCAAAAAACGAAGATGAACCCGAGCGACGCATCGCTCTCGGCTGTCGAGCAGGCACTCAACCTTGACCTTTCCGCTGATGCCCCCCCAGGTGTCGAAGCTTTGGACGCCGCTGTGGCGAAAGCCGCATCGGCCGCCCCCGAGATCAAGCTGCCGAACATCTCGGAGAATGGCCTGAGCTTGCCAAGGGCCGATTCCGAGCGACCTGCAGCGCAGATTTCTGCATCGCAAGTTTCTGCAGCCCAGACATCCACGGCACAAATGTCCGCGCCGGAAGTGCAGGTTCGCCCTGTCATTGCGCCTGATACAGCCCGCGTCGCCAATGATGATCGCCGCGACACGGCTGCGTTGGTGCGCGCCTTCGCCATGCGCCCCTCGCGCAAAGCCTATTGGATGGCCCTGCTGGCATCACTGGCCTGGGTGGGCGCTGCTGGCTATCTGCTGTTTTCCCGCTACGGCCACCTGCCGGGCGGCATCACCGATGCGCTCTCCGGCTACGGACCGGGCGGCTGGATGGCGCTGGCCTTCGGCGCCGTGGCCCCAGTGCTGTTTTTCCTCGTTCTGGCCAGCCTGCACACCCGCACGCAGGAGATGCGCATTGTGTCTCGCGCCATGACCGATGCCGCACTGCGTCTGGCCGAACCCGAGCTGGTTGCCAGCGATTCCATCGTCTCGCTGAGCCAGGCCATCCGCCGCGAAGTCGCCGCCATGGGCGATGGCATCGAGCGTGCGGTTGCACGTGCCGGCGAGCTTGAAACCATCGTGCGCGGCGAAATTTCGACGCTTGAGCGCGCCTATGCGGACAATGAAATCCGCCTGCGCTCGCTGATCGATGAACTTGTCACCCAGCGTGAATCGGTGGTCGGCAATTCGGAGCGCGTGCGCCTCGCCATCACCGGTGCGCACGAGAACCTGTCCAAGGACCTGGAAGTCGCCAGCCGCTCGATTGCCGATGCCGTTTCTGTTGCCGGTGACCGTGTCACCTCGTCGCTGGGCGACAAGGGCGAACAGATCACGCGGGCCCTTGGCCAGGCGGGTGACCGCATGGTCGATGAAATCACCGGTCGCGGCAATGATCTGGTGGACCGTCTCCAGATCACCTCCACCGATGTCAGCGACAAGCTGGCCCATGCCAGCGAGACTGTTTCGGGCTCGCTCGACACCCGCTCGCGCGAGATCATCGAGCGCCTGCAGCTCACCTCTTCCGAAGTGAACGAGCGCCTGACTGCCGCCAGCGACACCGTGTCCGGTTCGTTGGATGCGCGCGCCCGTGACATCACAGCCTCGCTCGAGCGCACCGGCTCCGTGCTGACCGAAGGCCTGACCTCGGGGGCCCGCGAAGTGACGCGCGCCATCAGCGAGACGGGTTCACAGGTGGCTGAATCGCTCGCCGCCCGCGCCAATGAGGTCAACGACACGCTGAAAGCAACCGGCGAGACCCTGGCCGAGCAGATCTCCGTGCGCGGCAATGACGTCGCCCACAAGTTCGAGAAAAGCGGCGCCCAGCTGACAGAGATCATCGACAGCCACGGCGTCTCGCTGACCCAGCGACTGGCCGAGCAAGGCGCTTCCCTGACGCAGACCATCAGCGTCGACGGAAAGGCGTTGATGGAAGAGCTGGCGAGCCGCTCCGAGGCGCTGCGCACCTCGCTGGCGCAACAGACGGACGAGGCCCGCAGCCTGTTTGCCGTCACCGGCAAGGATATTGTCGTGGCGCTGGCCTCGCAGGGGGCCCGCGTCAACGAAGCGCTTGGCGCCAATGCCAACAGCCTGATGGCCTCGGTCGAGGCACGCGCCGCAGCGATGGACGAGTCGCTCGGAGCGCGGCACAGCGCCTTCAGCGCGCTGTTCGACAACCGTGGCCGCGAGCTCGATGCCGCATTGGCCACCCGCCTCGGCGCTTTCGAGGATGTTGTCGTGACACGCGGCAGCGCGCTCGCTGACAGGCTTTCGCAGGATGCCGAGACCTTCACGACCACCGTCGGTGCCCGCCTCCAGCAGGTCGAAACACTGCTCGCCCGCGAGGGTCAGGCGCTGGCGGACAAGGTGGCCGAGCGCTCCAACGAGGCTGCCGCCATCCTTGCCGAGCGCACTGCGGAAGCGACGGCGGCGATGGAAGTGCAGATCAAGAACTTCGAGCAGCGTTCAGGTGCCAAGAGCACCGAGATCGCAACCTCGCTCGACGGCCTGATCGCCCGCATCGATGCCAATCTTGGCGCACGTGCCTCCACGCTGAACGAAGCACTGGTGGAGCGCACAGTCGAGATCGCCCGTGTTCTGGCAGAAGGTGGCCGCAACGTCACCCAGGCACTGGCTGCCAAGGCCGACGAGATCGGCCAGCTTGTCAGCTCGAAGAGCGAGGCCCTGACCGAGACGCTGAGCGAAAAGGCCGAGCACATCAACGCGACCCTTGGCGGCCGCGCACTCGAGATTGCCGGCACGCTGGACCAGCGCATCGCCAATTTCGAAGAGCGCGTCGTCAACCGTCTCGACACGGTGTCCAGCACGCTTGATGAGCGCAGCCGCCACATTGCCGAGACACTGCAGGCCAAGTCCGACGGCATCTCCGCAAGCCTTGGTGCGCGCGCCGACGAGCTTCGCGCCCTGTTCGATGACAAGGGTGCGGGCATGGTGTCCGCGCTTGGCCAGCGCGGTGAGGCGATT
>JAYWHQ010000404.1:0-9434 GCA_043777655.1 Allobosea sp.
CCTGGGCGCCCGACACCGATGCCATAGCGCATGGCGGTGCCGCCGGGCTGCACCAGAAAGAGGAAGCGCCTCGGCGTGTCGATGATGATCGTGCTCGGCGGCCTGCTCGTGCTGGCCACCGGCATTGTCATCGGCAGTTCATAGGCCAGGTTCGGGCTTCAGATGACGATGACCTTCATCCCGACGCGGACGCGACCATACAGGTCGATGACATCGTCATTGACCATGCGAATGCAGCCGGACGAGACGGCCTGGCCAATCGTGTGTGGCTCGTTGGTGCCGTGGATGCGATAGAGCGAGGAGCCCAGATACATGGCGCGCGCGCCCATCGGGTTTTCCGGCCCGCCGGGCATGAAGCGCGGCAGGTCGGGGCGGCGCTTCAGCATTTCCGGTGGCGGTGTCCAGTTCGGCCATTCGGCTTTTCGGGTCACGCTTTTGACGCCTGCCCATTCAAAGCCTGGGCGCCCGACACCGATGCCATAGCGCATGGCGGTGCCGCCGGGCTGCACCAGAAAGAGGAAGCGCCTCGGCGTGTCGATGATGAGCGTGCCCGGCGCATGCGGGCCGGAGTAGGCCACCTCCTGCTTGTGGAAGCGCGGGTCCAGCACCTTCTCAATGGGGCGATCCAGCGGCTCTGGCTGGCCAAGCGCCGCATATTGGCCACGGCCCTGCATCGGTTGGCCCGTCATCGGGTCGGCGTAAGCGACGGGTGCGCGCACGCGACCGGGCGCCGACATCTGCTGCGGCGGGGTGTTGTAAACGGCACCACCACGACCCGGCGGCGAGGGATCGCGACCCGTCATCAGCAGTTCGATGAAGCCGCCGCCATATTGGCCACGCGCGGTGGAGGCGGTGACCATGGGATCGCGCGGCTGGTGATAGGCCTGCGCCTGAGCGCGGCTCGGCAAGGCCGCAACGGCCAGCATCAGCCCAAACGGCAGCCACAGGGACGGCGGAACAACATTCGACGTGATCTTGACCATGACGCAACTCTCTCGACGCAACATGCGAGAAAGCTGGCCTCAGCCCTTCAACGAATGGTGAAGGATTCACCGTTTGGCCTGTTCTGCCCGTGCAAGAGCCACCCTTCCGCTCGGCATGGTTACAGAACCTGCGAAAAACGCGGTGAATGAAGCGTTATTCATTGCTTGGCCTACCTGCGGCAGCGGACGAAGACCATGGTGCCATAGCGCCCGGCGACACTGGCATCGAGCCAGCGCAGCACCAGCCGGTTACCATCATAGGAGACCACTTCGCGGTCCCTGGCGCCGCTTGTGTCGGAGGTCGGGCCAATCGATGTCTTGCCGCTCCAGCTCTTGCGCACGACATGCTCGCTGGCCGTCGTCTCGTCCGGGCGGTGCAGCATGGCGCCACCATTTGGGCCGCGCGCGATGATGTAAGGCGCACCACATTGCGCGGCTGCCGCGGCCGCGACCTTGGCGGCATCGGCCTCGCGGAAATAGGAAGCGAGGCCCCAGCGCCCCGCAAGTTCGCCGGCGTCAAAAGCCATGGCTTGTGAAGGCAGCAGTGCCAGCACAGTTGCAGCGATCAGGATTTGCCTGGTCTGGCTCATGAAGGTGTTCCTTTGTGCGTCTTGCGCCAGTTCAGCAGGGCTGTGCGGCAGCCTGCAACATCGAGCGCCAGCATGATGCCGATGTAGAAGATGCTGCCAAGGCTGGCCATCAGCAGCAGGCTGGGCAGGGGTGACAACTTGCCTGTCAGCGGCCAGAGCGCTGCGACCATGGCGATGTTGCCCAGCAGGACCCAGCCCATGTCGCGGAAGCGCGGAAGCACCGAGCACGCCCGCAATGCCAGCACTGCGGTAAAGAAAAGAGCAAGCACGAAGCCTGCTGTCTGCGCATAGGCATAGCTCATGGGGCCGATCCGGTCTGGCCCGAACCAGATGATGGCGAGGTTGAGCGCCAGACCCAGCAATGCGGCCAGCGTGGCAGCCAGGGTTTTCTTGGCGATCAGGAACACAGGGTTAAGCCCGGCCTGAAACAGCGCCAGCGCGACAAACGCCGGGATCAGCACAGCCATGTATCTGGCAAAATGGCCTTGATAGGCTGCGGGAACCAGAAGCTGCTCGAACGGTGCCAGCACCAGCCACAAGCCCGTGGCCACGGGCAGCACGATCATCAGCACGATGACCATGTTGCGTGCAATCTGCGCCTCGGCTGCTGCCCGCCCTTGCGTCTCATCGAGCCGCACGACCTCGCGCAGCAGGAAGATTTCAAGCGTCGCGCCCAACGTGCCAAAAAGCCTGAGGCCCATGTCGGATGCGAGTGAAAAATAGCCTGCCTCGGCAAAGCCATGTTCGCCAGCCATCAGCGAGCGGTTGAGAAACGGCATGGCTGCATAAAACGCATTGGCCCAGACCAGAGGCAGCGCGTAGCGCATGAACTGCAGCGCCAGCTTGCGCCGCGCCTGCGAAAGATCAAGCGGGGCATCGGCCAGTACCTTGCGCACGCTCAACAGCGCTGCGGCCACGCTGAGCATGCTGCCAATCAGCACCAGCCCCGGATCACGGAAATACCAGGCGCCTCCGACCATCAGCACCAGTGCCAGCACATTCTTGATGATGATGAGCCGGGCATAAGCCGCATCGAGGAAGCGGGCGCGGGCGATGGCACCGTGGTAATCGAAAAGCCCGGCACAGATGCCTGCACCCACAGACGCTGCAATCAGCAACACTGGCAGGCCGAATTCGGCACCGGCCAGCACAGCCGCCACCAGCAAGCCCGAGAGAGCGATGGTGATGCCGGCGGCCAGCACATCGAGTGTCGCGCGGATGTTCGGCTCGGACTCGCGCGAGGTCAGCGAGTAGAACCGCACTGCCGACAGCTTCAACCAGTCGAGGAACAGGGCGTTGACGAAGACCATGATGGCCGCGCCGATGGCATAGCGCCCGAATTCCTCCGGTCCGAGAAAGTAGGCAATCAGCAGGCCAAGGACGAAGTTGAGCCCGGCATTGATGACAAAGGGCAGGACGACACTCATGCGATTCGCAAATGGCCTCGGCGGCTTTCGATATGCTGCGTTAGCGGGTGTGCAGGGGCTCATGCAAGCCATGCGCTTCACAGGCTGCGCGCGAGATGCGACATGCGGAGCCGCGACTGGCAGATGTTCTGATGCAGGCGCACAAATCTCGCCACCGATTCAGGACATCCGATGTCGATCTCCAGCGCCCCGCTCGTGCCATCTCCGATCCGCCTGGCCACCAATGAAGACGGCATGAAGCTGGCAGCGCTGATTGCTGGTTGCTTCAGTGAATATGAGGGCTGCCTTTACGAGCCGTCCGAGTTTCCGGAGTTGCTGCGCCCGGCGGATCATTATGATGCGCTGAGTGCGCGGCTCTGGTGTGTGGACGGCCCCGGCGCCACGCTTGTCGGGTCGATTTCGGCCAGACCCTGGCCGGAGCGCGGCTGCGTTGAAATCGGCAAGATGTATGTGGCGATGTCCCAGCGCGGCAACGGGCTGGCGCAGCGCCTGATGCAGGAGGCCCTCGCTTTTGCGCGCGGAACAAATGCGCGCGAAATGATGCTCTGGACAGATACGCGCTTCACCCGTGCGCATGCCTTCTATGAAAAGCTCGGCTTTGTCCGGCAAATGGGCGAACGGGCTTCAGGGGACGTGTCTTTCACCTGGGAGTATCACTACCGGCTGGTGCTTCAGCCTGACTCTGTTTCGCGGCTGTGAACCACCTCAAACCTTACATCTACGCGACGCTCGGCATCGGGCTGCTGACGGCCATGGATGGCGTGGTGAAGGAGCTTATGCGCAGCCTGCCGTTTATTCAGGCGGTCTGCCTGCGCTTCGCCATGGGGAGCGTTGTGGCGCTGGCGGTGGTCGCGATCATGCGCCCGCCAATGCCAACGCGCGGCAGCGTCCATGCCAATCTCTGGCGTGTGCCGCTGGTGGTGGCAACCGCCTCGACCTTCTTCTTCTCGGTGCGCGAACTGCCTCTGGCAGAGGCGATTGCGCTGTCGTTCCTGTCGCCGCTTTTTGTCGCGCTGTTTGGGCTTTTGCTGCTCAAGGAGCATGTCGACCGGCGCATCATGATCGCCATCGGTTTTGGCCTTGTCGGCATGATGGTGATGCTGTCGCCCAAGCTGGCGGCCGGCATCACTGGCTCGACGCCCGGAGTGGTGGCCGCGCTGGCGGCAGCGGTCTTCTATGCGCTCAACCTCATCCTGCTGCGCAAGATCGCGCAGAGCGAGCACGGCACGATCATCGTCGCTTTCCAGAATGCGGGACCTGCCGCTCTGCTGGCGATCCCCGCCCTTCTGGTCTGGCAGCCGGTATCGCTCGAGCTCTGGGGGCTGGCCTTTCTGGGTGGCCTGCTGGCGGTCAGCGGGCACCTTCTGGTGACGCGAGCCTTCGCACTGGCCACCGCTGCCCGCGTCGCGACCACCGAATACACGGCGCTGATCTGGGCAAGCCTTGTCGGATTTGTCGCGTTTGGCGAAGTCCCTGCATTGGTGACCTATCTCGGCGCGGCCTTCATCATTGCCGGCGCATGGACTGTCAGCCGCCGCACAAAGCCGGCGGCTGACGTGGCCATCGCGGTTAACCAAAGCTCTGCGTTGCCGGAGATCGACCGCACCAAACCTTGACACTGGCACTCTGCTTGCCTATCTGCCAGCAGCGCCTTGGCAGTCGTCTATCGACTGTGCCAATGCCAGACATCGCAGGCCGACGCGTGACGCCCGGCCCCAATGACAATTTTTTGAGAGGACAACAGGACCATGAAGTTCCGTCCGCTGCATGACCGTGTGGTTGTTCGTCGCCTTGAGAGCGACGAGAAGACCAAGGGTGGCATCATCATTCCCGATACCGCCAAGGAAAAGCCCCAAGAGGGCGAGATCGTCGCCGTTGGCCCCGGTGGCCGCGACGAGGCTGGCAAGCTGACCCCGCTCGACGTGAAAAAGGGCGACAAGGTGCTCTTCGGCAAGTGGTCAGGCACCGAAGTCAAGATCGACGGCAAGGATCTCCTCATCATGAAGGAATCCGACATCATGGGCATCATCGGCTGATCCCAGCCTGCTGCTCACACTTTCCCTTTTCAGTTTTCAGGAGTTTGAAACATGGCCGCTAAAGACGTCCGTTTCTCCACCGATGCGCGCGACAAGATGCTGCGTGGCGTGGAAATTCTCACCAATGCCGTCAAGGTCACACTCGGTCCCAAGGGCCGCAATGTCGTGATCGAGAAGTCGTTCGGCGCCCCGCGCATCACCAAGGACGGCGTCACCGTCGCCAAGGAGATCGAGCTCGCCGACAAGTTCGAGAACATGGGCGCCCAGATGGTGCGCGAAGTGGCCTCGAAGCAGAACGATGCTGCCGGCGACGGCACCACCACCGCGACCGTGCTGGCTGCTGCCATCATGCGCGAGGGTCTGAAGTCGGTTGCTGCCGGCATGAACCCGATGGATCTGAAGCGCGGCATCGATCTGGCTGTCGAAGCCATCGTCGCCGACCTGAAGAAGAACTCCAAGAAGGTCACGTCCAACGGCGAAGTCGCGCAGGTCGGCACCATCTCGGCCAATGGCGATGAGTCGGTTGGCAAGATGATCGCCACTGCGATGCAGAAGGTCGGCAACGAGGGTGTCATCACCGTCGAGGAAGCCAAGACCGCCGAGACCGAGCTGGATGTCGTCGAAGGCATGCAGTTCGACCGTGGCTATCTCTCGCCCTACTTCATCACCAATGCCGAGAAGATGGTTGTCGAGCTCGACGACCCCTACATCCTCGTTTTCGAGAAGAAGCTCTCGTCGCTCCAGGCGATGCTGCCGATCCTCGAGGCCGTCGTCCAGACCGGCAAGCCGCTGCTCATCATCGCAGAAGACGTCGAAGGCGAGGCCCTGGCCACGCTCGTCGTCAACAAGCTGCGTGGTGGCCTGAAGGTTGCCGCCGTCAAGGCGCCGGGCTTCGGTGATCGCCGCAAGGCCATGCTCGAGGACATCTCGATCCTGACCGCTGGCCAGATGATCTCGGAAGACCTCGGCATCAAGCTCGAGACCGTGACCCTCAACATGCTGGGCCGCGCCAAGCGCGTCCGCATCGAGAAGGAAAACACGGTGATCGTCGCCGGCGCCGGCAAGAAGAAGGACATCGAGTCGCGCGTCAACCAGATCAAGGCGCAGATCGAAGAGACCACGTCTGACTATGATCGCGAGAAGCTCCAGGAGCGTCTGGCCAAGCTGGCTGGCGGCGTGGCCGTCATCCGCGTTGGCGGCGCGACCGAAGTGGAAGTGAAGGAAAAGAAGGACCGGGTTGACGATGCCCTGAACGCCACCCGCGCTGCGGTGGAAGAAGGCATCCTGCCGGGCGGCGGCGTCGCGCTCCTGCGTGCGCTCTCGACCGTCAAGTCGCTCAAGACCGCCAATGACGACCAGAAGACCGGCGTCGAGATCGTCCGCAAGGCGATCATGGCCCCGGCCAAGCAGATCGTCGACAATGCTGGCGATGATGGCGCAGTGGTCATCGGCAAGCTGCTGGAATCGAAGGAATATGCCTTCGGCTACAACGCACAGACCGGTGTCTATGGCGACCTCGTCAAGATGGGCATCATCGACCCGACCAAGGTCGTGCGCACCGCGATCCAGGATGCCGCCTCGATCGCCGGCCTCCTCATCACCACGGAAGCCATGATTGCCGAAATGCCCAAGAAGGACTCCGGTCCCTCGATGCCGGGCGGCGGCGGCATGGGCGGCATGGACTTCTGAGGAAGTCCAGACGCCCAAGACCAAACATAATGCCAGAATCGGGCAAGCCCGGTTCTGGTGGCGGCATGGACTTCTGAGGAAGTCGATGCCGCCCGAGAAACAAATCAGAAAGCCCGGCAGAGATGCCGGGCTTTTTTATTCGACTCCCGGACGGGTGCAGCGCAGCGGAACCCGATCCGGGAACCAGCGCAGGGACTCTTCGCGACAGCGACCTTGCATTTGCGATGATTGCAGCAAGCGCCGCTGTCGCGGCCAGTTGCATCGCTGGATTCCGGGTTCTGTTCCGCTACCGCTCCACAGCCCCGGAAATCGCACCGGTTCGGCGATTGCGTCAGTGAATTGGCCCACTTGCCCGCTTCAGCCCATCTGCCAGCACGGCTGCCATCTTATCGCGCTGGCGGGCCATGAAGGCCTGGCCTTCGCGCCATGCGACGTCTGGTGTCGAGCCTTGCAAGCGCACCTCATCGACCAGAGTCGCGACAGCCTGCGCGAACTCAGCAGCTTCACCCGCGCGCCGGACATTGCCGGGCAGTTCCGTGAAACCGCGCAGCGAGAGCGGCGTTGCCACTGCCGGTTTGCCGATCTGGAAAGCCTCTATCGTCTTGAGCTGGACGCCGGTCCCTGCCCGGCTGGTCAGGGCCAGCGTGCGGCACGATGCCAGAAACGCCTGCGAGTTGGGCACACGGCCCAGCAGTGCGACATTGGCGGGTGCGGTGACGCCTTCCGGCAAACGTCCTGCCACAGCGACGCGAATGTCAGCACGCAGATGCGGGGCGACCTCTTTCAGGAACCAGTCGAGCCCGATGAAGTTGGGCGCCCAGGTCCAGGTGCCGATCAGGCCTACATCATATTGCGGCGCGATGTCTGGCGCCGCTGCCGCGTCAGTTTTGTCCGGTCCCGACACCAGCGGCAGTGTTGCAGATTTATGGGCAATCAGCGCGCCCAGCGTCTGCCGGTCTTCTTCCGCCAGCACCCAGACGTATGTCGCCTTCGCACAAGCCTCGTGCTCGACCTTGTGAAGCGTCCGCGCCTCGCGGCGGTAAAGCCAGCGCATCAGCGTGCTGTCAGCATGGTCAGCGCTTTGCTGTGCCGAGACATATTCGACATTGTGCTCGACCAGCACGCAGGGAGCGATGTCGAGCAACTCGGGAAACGCGCCCGGCAACATGACGGAATTCAGCACGATGGCATCGAACGGGCCATGCTTGCGCACTGTCTCGACCAGCCGCCCGCGCCCGGCCAGCCAGAGCTTGGCGCAAGCCACCGGCAGCCCGCGCAGCATGGCTGTGCTGAGCCAGCGCAACTTGGTCTGCCCGGAGACGGCGGCATTCTCGATGGCGACGTGATCGAGCACAATTGCCAGATCGGGGTCAGCGGCCACTTCTCCCGGTCGCAGGAAACCGATGGCGGTGACATCGTGCCCGGCCGCGCGCAGGCCATCGAGGATGGCAGCATTGGCAATCTCGAAGCCGGTATCGGGACGGGCCACCGGGATCAGCGAGGTGAGGAAGGCAAGGCGCATGAGGCAGAGGTCCGGATCATCAGCAGATGACAAGTCTCGGGTCAGACCAAGTCATGCCGGGGACGCCCCGGTCAAGCGCGCGCTAACCTTATGCTGAACACGGCCATGCTTCGGGGCGGCAATTATGGCATTGAACCTGGCATGTTGAAGCCTTCTGCCTCCAATGCTGATCTATTCGGCACCTTGCCGGAGAGCTTTCATATTGTGGCGGCCTCGTCGGCAGCTGTTCTGGAGCGCACCGAGATCGCCATCTGCGTGCCAACCTTCAGGCGGCCTGAGCTGCTGGAGGCCACGCTTCGGTCGCTGGCAGCGCAAGTGGCAAACCGTCCCTTTGCGATCATCGTGGTCGACAACGAGGGCAGGGAGCAGGCCGGTGCCGCGCGTGCCAAGGCACTGTTCGAGGCCGGATTGTTTCAGGGTCTCGTTCTGGTCGAGCCGCGGCAGGGCAATTGCAAGGCCTACAATGCTGCCTGGCGCTGCGCGCTGACACGGCTGCCGAACCTTGTCTATCTGGCAGGCATTGACGATGACGAAACGGCGCAGCCCGGCTGGCTTGAAGCTTTGGTGCAGGCCGCTGAGATCTCCGGCGCGGATATTGTCGGCGGGCCGGTGACGCCGGATTTCGAGACGCCCGGCAAGGAATGGCTCCGGGCCCACCCGATTTTCCGTTCGCACTACACACAGTCTGGCGAAATACCGCAGCTTTATTCGAGTGCGAATTACCTCATCCGCACCAGCCTGCCGCGTGCCATGGGCTACCCGTTTCTGGATGAGCGCTTCGACTATACGGGCGGCGGCGACACGGATTTCTTCTCGCGCTCACGGGCAGCCGGCAAGCGCTTCTGGTGGGCGCAGGGTGCCGCCATGCGCGAGATCATGCCCGCGCGGCGCAGCGAGTTCAGCTGGATTGCGGCGCGCGGCATCCGCAATGGCATGATCTCGGCGCTGATCGACAAGAAGACCGACCCATCTGCAAAAGGACGCTTGAAAGTGCTGGCCAAGAGCCTGGCGCTCTTGGCAGCTTCGCCCTTCCGCGGGGCGAAGCTGGCCTGGCAGACTGGTTCAGCGATGATCGGGCTCTATCACGCGCAGGTCGCCATTGGCCGTATCGGGGCCGAGTTTGGCCTCTCAATCGAGCAATATCGCAACCCGGACAAGAACTGAGGCCGGGTTCAACCGGCCTCGCC
>JAYWHQ010000405.1:0-2756 GCA_043777655.1 Allobosea sp.
GCTGGCATATGCCAGCCGCCGCATGGCGTTGCGCTTGGCGTCGTCAGTGAGCAGCCCCTCGACCTCCGCTGCCAGGACGTCGACATCGCCAAATGGCACGAGAACCCCGCAGCCATCGGCCAGAAGTTCCTGTGCGTGCCAATATGGCGTGGAGACCACGGCTTTTCCGAGACCGAAACTATAGGCCAGCGTTCCAGACGTCATCTGCGCCTCAGTCAGGTATGGCGTGACGTAGACATCGCACATCGTGATGAACCTGAGCAGCGTTGCCTGATCCACGAACCGGTCAAGAAACACGACATGTTCCTCGATTCCAAGTCTGCTCACCCGGTCCTGCAGGCTGGCCCGGTATGCTTCGCCCTGATCGCGAACGAGATGGGGATGGGTCGCGCCAAGCACGACATAAACAGCGTCTGGGCTGTGCCGGACAATGTGAGGCATGGCATCGATCATGACCTCGATCCCCTTGTTGGGTGACAGCAGGCCGAAGGTCAGGATCACCGACTTTCCTGCAAAGCCAAGTTCAGCTTTTGCCAGATTTGGCTCGCTGAAGTCGACGTCAGGGATGCCATGCGCGATGACGTCGATTTTCTCCATCGGCACGCCATAGACGGTCCGCAGCAATTCACGGCCTTTTTCGGCCATCACGATGACCTTTGCAGACAGCGCGATGATGGCGCTCATGACAGCACGCTGTGCGTGGTCAGGGCGTGCCAGAACCGTGTGGAAGGTTGTGACCAGAGGCATTCTCAGGCGCGAGAGCAGGGCCAGCACATGCTCGCCGGCTTTGCCGCCAAATATGCCGAACTCATGCTGGAGGGACACGACATCGAAACGTTGGCTGTTCAGGAAAGCGGCGGCGGCGATGTAATCCGTCAGTTCCGCATCATCCACCGCGAACAGAACCGAGGCGGGATAGTCATAATGGGAACCGACGTCGTTCATCGTGACGATGCCGGTTTCCAGGCTCGCGCTTGTGGCTTTGACAGCAGTCTGCAAATCAGTCGTGAACGTCGCGATGCCGCAACGTCGAGGGAGAGAGTTGCCGATGAATGCGATGCGCGTGATGGAGGACAAGGTTTCAACCCTCTTCTGGCTTTGCGAACGGCTTTCTGCACTCATTTTTGATGCAACATTTCAGATGATGAATATTGCCCGACGTGGTTTTCCATCAATGTGTGCATGGCCACCTGCACCATACGATTGGGGCTGTTCGCGCGTTCAACAGGCATGAAAACCTGGCATGAAAAACAGGTATGAAAACCTGGCATGAAAACAGCTCTCGTGACATCAACATCCCGCTGGTCGAAAAGTTCCCGATTGGCCTTTTCACCGGACCCTTGTGACGACAGGCGGCGGCAACGCGAACTTGCGTGGACAAAGGCGCAATCTGGCCCTTAATATCCGGCGGGCGCAGAAAGCCGGGAATTGCAGAAAGCCGGGAATTAACGGGTCCTGACCCCAAGTGTTGTCTGCAACGCGCGGTGCGACAGGCCATGGCGCTGAACACTGTCTGCTGAACACTGTCTGGAGATCTGTTGCATGCTGACTGATGTCAATCGTCCCGAAATCGTCGCCGAGGTGCAGGCGGTGTTTGATCGCTATGAAGCCGCTTTGCAGGGGAATGACATCCCGGTGATGGAGGAGATCTTCTGGAACCATCCGGCGACAACGCGCTACGGTGTCGGAGAGAACCTCAAGGGCTGGCAGGCCATCTCGGATTTCCGCCGCAGCGGCAAGCTCGGCCGGTTCAGAAGGACGCTGATCAACACCATCATCACGACCTATGGCAGCGATTTCGCGACCGCCAACACCGAGTACCAGCGCGATGGCGAAGCGACGACGGGGCGTGAAACCAAGACCCTGATGCGCACGCCGGAAGGGTGGCGGATCGTCTCCGCCCATGCCAGCCTGCTTGGCGTCACGGTTTGAGGGACGACCCCGGATGATGATGCTCTAGATCGCCCGCGTCACCCACTGCAGGAGGTTGCTCCACAGCGGCTTGAAGCCGTCCCAGCGCAGAAATTCGTTCGGCAGCCAGTGCGGCCCGATGTCCGTCGTCCAGGCTGCCGTGCGGCCTTTTCCGGCCTCCCCGACGACAAGCAGCGGGTGGCCGCCCTCATCTGGCGGGAGCGAAAGCAGAACCGCCGCGCCCGGCTTTGCAACGGTTTCGTTGATGCCCAGCAGATAGGGCATGCGGGCGGGAATGCCGCGCAGCACGGGGTGGGCATCGGCACCCGGCGCGAACTGCGGCACGATACCTTCCGGCATTTCGAGCCGGTCATCATAAGGATGGATGGCGGTGGGCAGCACGGCCTCCACGGCTGTTCCGCGATAGCGGGCTGCGCCATTGATGCCCTGGAAGCTGTAATAGCCACCGACCATGATCAGCGCGCCGCCGCGTTCGACATAGGCGCGCAGTGCCTTCAGCCGGTTGGGGGAGCGGCGCGAGTGGATCCAGACCTCCGGCGGCAGCAGCAGCGTGTTGGCGCCGATGTCGCTGAGGATGATGCAGTCATAGGCATCCAGATCAGCGTCCGTGGCCGGAAAACGCTCCGCCGCCTCGTGACACAGCATGTAGGTGATGTCGAAGTCCGGCCCTGACAGGATGGAGACGAACTCATCGGCACCGCGATGGTGCGTGACCGAAGGAAACTGGTCCCAGCCCTTGATATGGGTCGCGGTCGAGGTCCAGCTTTCGCCGGCGAGGAGGATTTTCTTGGGAGGCATGGCGTCCGGATGTGTCAGAGGGCAGG
>JAYWHQ010000406.1:0-2752 GCA_043777655.1 Allobosea sp.
CTTGCCGGGCGAGCCGGTGAAGACTTCGGCCACGAAGAAGGGCTGCGACAGGAAGCGCTCGATCTTGCGGGCGCGCGCCACGGTCATCTTGTCCTCTTCGGACAGCTCGTCCATGCCGAGAATGGCGATGATGTCCTGCAGCGACTTGTAGCGCTGAAGGATCGACTGCACCTGACGGGCGACATTGTAGTGCTCCTCGCCAAGGATGGCAGCCGAGAGCATGCGCGAGGTCGAGTCGAGCGGGTCCACGGCCGGGTAGATGCCCTTTTCGGCAATCGAGCGCGACAGCACGGTCGTTGCGTCAAGGTGCGCGAAGGAGGCAGCAGGGGCCGGATCGGTCAGATCGTCGGCGGGCACGTAAATCGCCTGCACCGAGGTGATCGAGCCCTTGTTGGTGGTGGTGATGCGCTCCTGCAGCATGCCCATGTCGGTGGCCAGCGTCGGCTGATAACCCACGGCGGACGGGATGCGGCCGAGCAGCGCCGACACTTCGGAACCGGCCTGCGTGAAGCGGAAGATGTTGTCGACGAAGAACAGCACGTCCTGGCCCTTGTCACGGAAATCTTCCGCAACGGTCAGGCCGGTCAGCGCGACGCGCGAACGGGCACCGGGGGGCTCGTTCATCTGGCCATAGACCAGCGCACATTTGGAGCCGGCACCGCCGCCCTTCTTGTTCACGCCGGACTCGATCATCTCGTGGTAGAGATCGTTGCCCTCGCGCGTGCGCTCGCCGACACCGGCGAACACCGAGTAGCCGCCATGGGCCTTCGCGACATTGTTGATGAGCTCCATGATGAGCACGGTCTTGCCCACGCCAGCGCCGCCGAACAGGCCGATCTTGCCGCCCTTGGCATAAGGTGCCAGCAGGTCGACGACCTTGATGCCGGTGACGAGGATCTGCGCATCCGTGGCCTGCTCGGCGTAGGAAGGTGCTTCCTGGTGGATGGCGCGCAAGGCCTTGGTCTTGACCGGGCCAGCTTCGTCAATCGGCTCGCCGATAACATTCATGATGCGGCCCAGGCACTCATCGCCCACGGGGACCATGATCGGGGCGCCGGTGTCATGCACGGGCTGACCGCGCACCAAACCTTCGGTCGAATCCATCGCGATGCAGCGCACGGCGTTCTCGCCAAGATGCTGCGCCACTTCCAGCACAAGGCGGTTGCCGAGGTTGGTGGTCTCGAGCGCGTTCAGGATCTCCGGCAGGTGGCCGTCGAACTGCACGTCGACAACGGCGCCAATGACCTGGCTGATGCGGCCCGGCTTGCCCTTGCTCTTGACGGCAGTGGCTGCAGGCGCGCTGGCCGAAGCCTTGGCGGCCGACTTGGCCGAAACCTTGGCAGGTGCGGCAGCCTTGGCAGGTGCGGCAGCCTTGGCAGGTGCAGCGGCCTTGGCAGGTGCAGCGGCCTTGGCAGGCGCGGAAGCGCCGGTGGCAGCGCCTTCCTTTGACGGGGCGATGGTCTTCAGCGTGACAGTCTTGGTGGCTTTGGCCATGGCTCAAACCTTCCTTCGGTCGTATGGGCTTCAGAGCGCTTCGGCGCCCGAGATGATTTCGATCAGTTCTTTGGTAATCATGGCCTGACGCGAGCGGTTGTAGATCTGCGTCTGCTTCTTGATCATTTCGCCGGCGTTGCGCGTGGCGGAATCCATGGCGCTCATGCGCGCGCCCTGCTCGGACGCGCCATTCTCCAGCAGCGCCCGCAGGATCTGAACCGTGAGGTTGCGCGGCAGCAGCGATTGCAGGATTTCGCCCTCTTCCGGCTCGTAGTCATAGAGCGAGCCTGACGTCGCCGCTCCTGACGGAATCTCCGCAGGAATGATGCGCTGCGCCGTCGGAATCTGCGAGATCACCGACTTGAACTTGGAATAGAACAGCGTGCAGACATCGAACTCGCCCGCGTCGAACCGGGCGAGCACACCCTTGGTCACAGCCTCTGCATTGACATAGCCAACCTGCTTGAAGCTGCGCAGATCGATCAACTCGATGATGTCCTTCTCGAACAGACGGCGCAGGACATCATAGCCCTTCTTGCCGACGCAGATGATCTTGACCGTCTTGCCATCAGCCTTCAGCGCAATCGCCTTGTCGCGCGCCAGGCGCGCGATGGACGAGTTGAAGGCGCCGCAAAGGCCGCGCTCGGCGGTGCAGACCAGAAGCAGGTGCACCTTGTCGGCGCCTGTGCCCGCCAGAAGCCGTGGCGCGCCATCGCCCTTCACGCCGCCGGCAAGGTTGGCCAGCACCGAATCCATGCGCTGCGCATAGGGGCGCGCGGCTTCCGCCGCCATCTGGGCACGGCGCAGCTTTGCCGCCGCAACCATCTGCATGGCCTTGGTGATCTTCTGCGTCGCTTTCACCGAGGTGATGCGATTCCGGAGGTCCTTCAGTGACGGCATTCGCTTGGCCCTTTCAGCGTGTCAGCAGGCAGCTTCCCAGCAACCTGGCCTCAGGCGAACGAAGCGGCGAAACCGTCGACAACGCTCTTCAGCGTGGCGCCGTCGGCATCCGACAGGTCCTTGGACTTGCCGATCGAGTCGAGCAGCTTGGCGTGCTTGGAGCGCAGCAGCGACAAGAGGCCATCTTCAAAGGCACGAACCTTGTTGACGGGCAGTTTGTCGAGATAGCCGTTCACGCCTGCGTAAATCACGCAGCACTGCTCTTCCATTTTCAGCGGCTGAAACTGGCCCTGCTTCAGCAGCTCGGTCAGACGCGCGCCACGGTTCAGCAAACGCTGGGTGACGGCATCGAGATCGG
>JAYWHQ010000407.1:0-9370 GCA_043777655.1 Allobosea sp.
GGCAAGGCCCTGTTCGGTGCATCGCATCGGCGCTGGCAGCACTGTTCTGCGCCGCGTCACCGGCTCAGGCGGCCTGCCCCGCGGTTGATGCTACGAGCCTCGCCGTCGTGCAGCTCAAGGCGCAAGGTGCAGGCGGCGATCTTCTTCTGGTGGATGGACGCCT
Source organism: Allobosea sp. (assembly GCA_043777655.1). GTDB lineage: Bacteria > Pseudomonadota > Alphaproteobacteria > Rhizobiales > Beijerinckiaceae > Allobosea. The sequence continues at coordinate 164 of JAYWHQ010000407.1, forward strand.
GTTGCGGCTGGCCGGGCTGCCGCCGCCTACGGACGAAGCGGCCAGCCAGCGCCGCGCGGCAGCTCTGGCGCTCTGGACCGGGCGGGATCTGCGTCTTGTGCTGGCCAGCCCCGAGCCCGACCGCTGGGGGCGGCTGGTGGGCGATCTGGCCCTGCCGGAAGCAGGCACGGGCCAGGTCCTGACCTTGGCGCTTGATCTGACGGCGCGTGGTTTGGCATTGCCTGATCCGGCGCGCGTTCTGCCCGGTTGCCGTGAGGCCTTCGCGCAGGCTGAAAAGCAGGCAAAGGGCGTTTCCGCTCAAAACACTGCCGCCATCGATCCGCACGATCTGGAAACGGCAAAGGCCCGCGCTGGGCAATTTGCCGCTTTTGAGGGGCAATTGGTCAGTGTCGGCGAGCGCCAGCGCGTGACGTATCTCAATTTTGCCTGGCACCGAAGCAAGGGAGCGAGCGTCGTGGTGCCCACCCGGCTCTGGCGTGACATGCAGCAGCGAGGCTGGACGGCGGAGAGCTTGCCCCGTAAACGGGTGAGGGCGCGCGGCGTGATCGTGTTTCGAGATGGCCCTTCGCTGACGTTGACGTCCCTGTCGCATTTCGAGGTGCTCGACTGAGCCATGCCGATGTGCTCTTCCGCCCTGCCCCAACAGCGCATCTTGCGCCTGCGCCGGTCTGCCGTGCTCGGGCTGTTGCTTGGCGCGTTGCTGGCAGGCTGCGCAGGCGAGACCTCTGTGCTCTTGCCGCCGCAAAGGCCGCAGGGACTGGGCCAGGCACGATCTGCCGGCCTGCCAGCTGAATCCGAGCATCAGCGCCTGCTGGCTGCCTTTGGCGGGGACTATGCCGCGCCCGGTGCAAGGCGCCTCGTCGAGGAGATCGTGGCGCGGCTGGTCACGACCGGCGACAACCCGGCGCTTAACTATCAGGTGACGCTGCTCAACTCGCCTGTGGTCAATGCTTTTGCGCTGCCCTCTGGCCGCATCTACGTGACGCGCGGCTTGCTGGCTCTGGGCAACGACACATCCGAGATTGCCGCCGTGCTGGCACATGAGATTGCCCATGTCACGCTGCGCCACGCCATGAGGCGGGCCGAACGCGAGGCCGAGAATGCGGTTGTCAGCCAGGTGGTGTCAGACGTGCTGCAGGATCCTGGCGGCGGGGCTGCCATGCGCTCCAATGCCAGGCTCTCGCTGGCGCGCTTTTCGCGGCAGCAGGAGCTTGAGGCCGATCAGATTGGCGTACGTCATGCCGCGCGCGCCGGGTTTGACCCCTATGGCGCCGTGCGTTTTCTCAATGGCCTGAGCCGCGCCACCACGTTTCGCAGCATGATGACGGGCCAGCAGGCCTCGGGGCGCGGCATGGACATCCTGTCCTCGCACCCATCCACACCCGAGCGCATCGCTGCGGTGACCGCCGCTGCCCGCCAGATTTCCGCCCCAGGCATTGGCGAGCGCGATGCCGCGCGCTGGCTGGCCGCAGCCGACGGCCTGGCCTATGGCGATGACCCCACCGAGGGGCTGGTGCGCGGCCAGCGCTACATCAACGCCTCATTGCGCCTGAGCTTTGTGGCGCCCGAAGGCTATCAGCTCGAATCCGCACGCGAGATGGTGATTGGCTCGACGGGCGACGGCAACCGCGCGCTGCGCTTTGACAGTGTGCAGCTCAAGTCTGGCCAGACCATGGAAAATCTGTTGGCCTCAGGCTGGATCGAAGGTGTCCAGCCCGGCCCCGCCCAGAACCTGACGATCAACGGCATGCCGGTTTCGATCGCGTCGGGCCGCGGAGCCGACTGGAGCTTCCGCATGGCCGCAATTCAGGCGTCCGGGCGCACGTTCCGCCTCATCATGGCCGCCAAGGGCAGTGCCGACCTCGAAACCCCGATGAACGCGGTTCTTCAAAGTCTGCGCAGCCTGTCGGCGTCGGAAGCCAGCGCGACAAGGCCGCTGCGCATCGGGCTTGTGACGGCTGTTGCAGGTGACAGTTCTGCAGGCCTGGCGGGGAGAATGGCCGTGCCGGAGCGGGCGCTTGACCAGTTTCTGATCCTGAACGGGCTTGAGCGCGGCAGCGCCATCGTGCCGGGCCAGCGCTACAAGGCGATTGTCGAATAACGCTCAGGTCAGAACGAGAGCTGCATCCTTGTGGCTGGCCAGCAGCGCATGTTTCAGCTTTTCCAGCGCGCGATTCTCGATCTGCCGCACGCGCTCCTTCGAGATGCCAAGGCGCTCGCCAAGCGATTCCAGGGTTGCCGACTCGTCATTCAGCCGCCGCTCGCGCACGATTTTCAGCTCGCGCTCGGACAGGACCTTCAGCGCCATGCGCAGCCAGCGGACGCGGCGGTCGCTGTCAATCGCCTCGCCGACGGCCTCATCCTGCAACGGCGAAGTGTCCGGAATGAAATCCATCCGCTCGGCCGTCTGGCCTGTGCCATCGTCCATCACCGGCGCATTTAGCGAGGAATCGCCGCCCGAGAGGCGGGCATCCATGGTCGCGACATCGGCCACCGAGACGCCGATAGCCTGCGCGATCTGGCCATACACCACACTGTTCATGCGCTCCTGGCCACCACGTGTGAGCCGGGCCCGCAAACGGCGCAGGTTGAAGAACAGCGCCTTCTGCGCCGAGCTGGTTCCGCCACGAACAATCGACCAGTTGCGCAGCACGAAATCCTGGATCGAGGCGCGAATCCACCAGGTGGCATAAGTCGAAAAGCGGACCTCTCGGTGTGGATCGAACCGGGCAGCGGCCTCCAGCAGCCCGACATGACCTTCCTGAATCAGGTCAGCCATGGAAAGCCCATAGTGCCGGAAACGCGCCGCAATCGCGATCACAAGCCGCATATGCGAGGAGGCCAACTGGTGCATGGCGTTTTCATCGCCATGATTCTTCCAGCGCAGCGCGAGCTGGTGCTCGGCCTCACGCTCGAGGAAAGGTGCCGACATTGCTGTCCGCATGAAATTCCGTCCAAGCCCTGCGACATCGACCATCTGCACCCCCACAATGTAAAAGAATACGAAAAAGGGATGCGGGCGGATCACCGCTGAGCTACCCTTTCGTCAGGATTTCCATTTGCAGTTCAGTCAGCCCGGGAGAACAGGCATGGCACTCGACCGCCGCATCGTCGAACTCTATGACCAATATACCCACAAGCCGCTGCCAAGACGCAGTTTCATGGCAAGACTGGTCGTTCTGGCCGGCTCTGTGGCTGCAGCCGAGGCCGCACTCGCGCTGCTGGAGCCGAATGCGGCACAGGCGGCACAGGTCGCTGTCGATGATCCGCGTCTGACCACGCGACGCGTTGATGAAACAATTGGTGGCACGAAGCTGCGTAGCTACCTGGCAGAACCCAGAACCGCTGGAACCCGCGGCGGTGTGCTGGTGATCCATGAGAACCGGGGCCTGAACCTGCATATCGAGGATGTGACCCGTCGCTTTGCGCTGGCAGGTTTTTCCGCGCTGGGCGTCGATTTTCTGACACCGCTCGGCGGCACGCCGTCTGATCCGGATGCCGCGCGCGCCTTGTTCCCAACGCTGGATGCGGCTGCTGTGCTGGCCCAGTCAAAAGCGGCCTTCAGCCTGCTCCGGGCCCTGCCCTCAGCGACGGGCAAGACGGGTGCTGTCGGTTTCTGCTGGGGCGGCGGCGTCGTCAATGATCTGGCGACCGCTGCGCCTGAAATGACGGCGGGCGTCGTGTTCTACGGCCGCGCGCCGCAGCTGCCGCGTGTGCCCGAGATCAAAGCTCCACTGCTGATGCACCATGCCTCGCGCGACACGCGGCTGATCGAAGGCCTGCCGGCTTATGAGGCCGCGCTCAAGGCCGGCTCAAAACGCTATGAACTCATCATTTATCCCGATGTCGACCACGCCTTCCACAATGACACCAGCGCAGAGCGTTACAACGAAGCGGCTGCGAAGCTCGCCTTTTCGCGCACAGTCGCCTTTTTTGCGGGCGAGCTGAAATCCTGAAAGGTCGACCGCCCGAGACCCCTGATACCAGACACGAAAAAGCCCGGCATCACTGCCGGGCTTTTGATTGTGTGGAGCAGGCAGGAAGCCGCAGAACAGGAACCTGCCAGACGACGGGCTTGATCAGGCAGCCTCTTCCTGCATGTCGTCATTGTCGGCATCGGGCTCGACATCGGCCGCTTCCGCGCCCTTGGCACGACGCGGCGACTTGGCGAGCTGGCCTTCGATCTTCTTCAGCGCCTCGGTTTCGGTGAGGTTGTCGACAGCGGCAATTTCGCGCGTCATACGGTCAACCGCAGCCTCATAGAGCTGGCGCTCGGAATAGGACTGCTCGGGCTGGGCTTCGGAGCGATAGAGATCGCGCACGACCTCGGCAATCGCGACGAGATCGCCTGAATTGATCTTTGCTTCATATTCCTGCGCGCGGCGCGACCACATGGTGCGCTTGACACGGGCGCGACCGGTTAGCGTCTCCAGCGACTTGGTGACGACAGCCTCTTCAGCGAGCTTGCGCATGCCAACGGTGAGGGCCTTCGCGGTGGGAACGCGCAGGGTCATCTTGTCCTTGGCGAAACTCACGACAAAAAGCTCAAGCTTGAAACCGGCGACCTCCTGCTCCTCGATACCGACAATCTGGCCGACACCGTGGGACGGATACACGACATGTTCGCCGGTCTTGAAACCATGGCGAGCAACTGGCTTTTTCACGCTTGTCATGCCGATTCATACTCCTGATCGATCCGCGCTGGCGCAGGCCGAAATGTTGCGCAACCTGCCACCGGACGGCCACAGGCACCTCACCTGACAAAAGAACCGGTCAATCCGGCTTCACCAGGCCTCCCTCAGCCGATTGAGTTTGTGTCTCGCATGCCTCAGGGCCGACGCCGCCCGCTCTGCTTGTTGCGCAGATTGGGGAGACTTCGATCTGGGAGGTGCCCCGTGTGTCATTCTGGCGCCAGGGCGGGCGAAACGAACTCGACTGTGCGGGAAGGCATACCATAAAAAAGGTGGAGAATCAAAGGTAAACGCCCGGCTAGCCAAGCAGCGGCTGGTTCGCGCCGATCATGGTTAACGCGCGCGCCGGCTAAGAGGCTCAGTCGCCCTCGCCAGGATTTGGCGAAAACTGCGCAAGCTTGCCCGCCACGCCATCAAAGGCCTTGGCATCGCCTGGCGCATCCTTCTTCTGGGTGATGTTAGGCCAGGTCTTCGAATAATCGCCATTCAGCTTGAGCCAGGAATCCAGACCAGGCTCGGTATCTGGCTTGATGGCTTCGGCTGGGCATTCCGGCTCGCAGACCCCACAATCGATGCACTCATCGGGATGGATGACGAGCATGTTCTCGCCTTCATAGAAGCAGTCGACCGGGCAAACCTCGACGCAATCCATGTACTTGCACTTGATGCAATTCTCGGTGACGACGTAGGTCATGGTCTCCGGCAGCCGGTTTCCCGGTCCCTGTTTGGCTTCGCGGCATGCCTAGCTTCTGGCTGGACATGGCGCAAGTGAATGCAAAGCATACATGCGTTGCAAGGCTCAGGCCTTATCGCCTGCATTGGTGGTGCTGGCAGGGCCGGCTTGCGGCGAAGTCATGTCCTCGAAAAGCCCGCGCGCCTGGCTCGCATCGCCACGCCTTGCACCCAGATCAGCCACCCTGACCACAAGCGTTGCATGTGGCAAGGCCAGCGTCAGGATGTCGCCCAGCTTGATCGCCTGCGCATGATCGGCCACGCGCGTGCCATTCAGCCGCACGCGTCCGTCAGTCACATGACGGCAGGCGAGGTCTCGCGAGCGCGCAAATCTGGCGAACCACAGCCACTTGTCGAGCCGCTGCCGGTCTGCGCGCATCAGCGGCTGTCAGCTCTTGGAGCCGCCCTCGAGCTGCGCCTTCAGGGCGAGCAGCTTCGCAAAGGGCGAATCCGGATCAGCCTCACGCGGCTTGCGGGCGGGCTCGGACTGCCAGCTGCCGGCCTTCTCCGGGCGACGTTGGCCACGGTCACCCTCCGGCCTTGGCCTGCGCTCACCACGGGAGTCACCGCGCTGGCCGTCACGCGGACCTTGTGGCCTGGCGTCGCGCGGTCCATCCCGGCGCTGGCCTTCGGCACGACCGCCTTCCGGGCGCCCACCCTCGCGGCGGGGCTGTTGCTCGCCCGGCTGACCCTCGCGCTTTTGTCCATCCGCAGTCCTTTCCGGGCGGCGGAAATGCGGACGCCGCTCCTGGCGCTCGCCTTCCTTCTTCTCGCCATCAGCGGCAGGCGCGCCTTCAGCGGCACCAGCGGCTGAACTGCGGCCACCACGGTCACGGCGCGGCCCACGGTTCTGCTCCGGCCTGCGACCGCCACCCTGTTGGCGATGCGGACGCCAGACCTCGATCTCGGCAACTGGCGCGGCTTCTGCAGGTGCCACTTCTGCAGGTGCCACTTCAGCAAGTGCAGCGTCGCTGGGTGTGGCGTCGGCAAGCGTGGCGTCGGCAGGCATGGGATTGGCTATGGGCTCGGCGCGCTCGTTCTCGCCTTCGGCAACCGTTTCTGCTGCCACTGGCTCGATGGCCAAAAGCTCGACAGCAGGCGCGGCCTCGATTTTCTCAGGCTCGGCGGCAACTTCAGCAGCGGCAGACCCTGCTCCCTCGGCCACCTCAAACGCTTCAGCTTTGCTGACCTCGGCGAGGTCTTGAGGTTCCGTCGGCTTCACGACCACAGGCGCGGTCGACGCCAGCGGCACCAGCGCGACTGTAATGGCCGGGCCAGGGCGCCTGTTCGAAACATAGCCGAGCGAGCGCAGGATTCCGGAGAAATCTTCGCCCGAGCAGCCGACCAGAGAGGTCATCGCGCCCGTCACCACAAAGCCGTCACCATCGGCGCTGCCGACAGGCGGCTCACCCGGCGTGGTGCCTGGCCGGTAGGTCACGGCCGGGCGGATCAGATCAGCCAGCCGCTCCAGGATGTCAACGCGCACGGCTCGCTCGCCGCAGACACGGTAGCCACCGGCGCGATAAAGGCCCTTCTGGATGTCCTTGTCGACAGGGATCGAGGTGCGGCCGGACGAGGCGAGATGGGCGATCTCGGTCAGCCCCTTGAGCTCAGCCCCTCCGTGTTTCAGCGCCCAGAGCTGCGAGGCGAGCGCGCGCGGCGCCGGCTTCAGAAGGGCTGGCAGGTACAGATGGAAGGCACCGAAACGCACACCATGCTTGCGAAGCGTGGCGCGCTGCTCCTGATCGAGCGTCTTCATGTCTTCGGCAACGCGGGCGCGCTCAAGCACACCCAGCGATTCGGCGATCTGGAACGCAATGCCGCGCGCAATGCCGGTGATGTCGGGTGCATCTTCGAGCATCTGCACCGGGCCCAGCAGCTTGGTGACATGCGCCTTCAGCCAAAGCGCCACGCGCGCCTCGACCTGGTCACGCGCCGGGCCCGTCAGGTGCTCTTCCGCCAGCAGGCGAACCTGCGGCGCAAGCATTTTTTCTGACGGGCTGAGCCGCGCAATCGGCTCGCCAATCCAGCGGATGGCACCATCATTGGACAGGACCAGCGCCTCGTCACCCGCAAGCGAGAGCCGCGCAGCGCGGGCCTCGATCTCGCTGGCGAGCGCTTTGGCGGCGGCGGCGTTCAGCGCACGCGCCTCGGGCCCAGCTGCACGCACATCAGGCGTGAAGCGAAATCCCTGCAACATTCCAACATGTTGGCCCTCGACAAGAACATCTCCCGTCGCATTGACCTCGGCTTCAAGCATGGTCTTCTCCCGCAGGCGGCGCATCAGCACACTGGTGCGCCGGTCGACAAACCGGGCTGCCAGCCGCTCATGCAGCGCATCAGACAACTTGTCCTCTACAAGACGCGCCACCCCCTGCCAATGCTCTGGATCAGGAAGCCAGTCAGGTCTGTTGGCAACAAATGTCCAGGTGCGCACCTGCGCGATGCGGGCCGACAGCGTGTCAATGTCGCCATCCGTGCGGTCCAGCCCCTGCACCTGCCCTGAAAACCAGACCGGATCGACATGGCCCTTGGTCATCAGCGCGCGGTACAGCGTCGAAATCAGGTCATTGTGCTGTGCTGGCGCGATCTTGCGATAGTCGGGCAACTGGCACGCTTCCCAGAGGCGCGTCACGGCACCGCGCCCACACGCCAGCGTGCGGATCTCGCCATCGCGCAGCAACGTCTCGAGCGAGGCCTCGTCATCAGCGATGGGTGCGCGCGTCAGGCCCGGTTCGGTCGGGATCAGGCTCAGGCTTTCCTGCAGGGCGGCCACAGACTCGAATGCCAGATCGGTGTTGCGCCATTGCAGCATGCGTACCGGCTCGAACCGATGGTTCTCGATGGATTCCACCAGATCGGCATCGAACGGGCTGCACCGGCCCGATGTGCCGAAGGTGCCGTCGCGCAGGTGCCGCCCGGCCCGGCCTGCAATCTGGCCGAACTCCGCCGGGTTGAGCTTGCGATACTGATGACCATCGAACTTGAAATCGGCGGCAAAAGCGACGTGATTGACGTCGAGATTCAGCCCCATGCCGATGGCGTCAGTGGCGATCAGATAGTCCACATCGCCGGACTGAAACAGCTCGACCTGCGCATTGCGCGTGCGCGGGCTGAGCGCGCCCATGACGACGGCTGCACCACCCTTCTGGCGCCGGATCAGCTCTGCGATGGCATAGACCTCCTCCGCCGAGAAGGCGACGATGGCGGTGCGTGGCGGCAGGCGGGTCAGCTTGCGATCACCGGCGAACATCAGATTCGACAGTCGTGGACGGCTGGCAATGCTGATGCCGGGAATCAGTTGCTCCACGATGGGCTGCATGGTGGCCGCCCCGATCAGCAGCGTCTCGGCCCGGCCACGCTGGTTCAGCAGCCGATCCGTGAAGACGTGTCCACGATCCAGGCTGGCGGCGAGCTGGATTTCGTCAATGGCGACGAAATCCGTGACGATGTCGCGCGGCATGGCCTCGATGGTCGAAACCCAGAAGCGCGGGCGCGGCGGCTTGATCTTCTCCTCACCGGTCACCAGCGCCACGGTGTGTGCGCCCATACGCTCGACGATGCGGTTGTAGACCTCGCGCGCCAGCAGCCGGAGCGGCAGGCCGATCATGCCCGTGGGGTGGGCCACCATCCGCTCGATGGCCAGATGCGTCTTGCCCGTGTTGGTGGGGCCCAGCACGGCGGTGACACCGTTGGCGCGGGCGGCAGGGGGAAGCGAGCGGCGCTGGGTCAAGACAAGGTCCGTCATCGAGGGCCGGAGCGGGCGCCTGTTGTCCCGCTTCAG
>JAYWHQ010000408.1:0-2751 GCA_043777655.1 Allobosea sp.
GTTGCTGGCGACTGCGGCTATCGCGGGTCTCGCTGTACTGGTTGTCCAGGATGCCGGGCGCACGGACTCTGTGCGTTCCTTCTTCGGCGTCCACAAGCTGACCGAGACATCCGATGGTCGCCACAGGCTGCTGTATCATGGCACGACGCTGCATGGCGCCGAGCGGATCAGGACGCCTGAGGGCATCACGGAGTCGGGCCGTCCCGAGCCGCTGACGTATTACTACTTTGGCGGCGCGATCCATCAGGCCGTCGATGCAGCCCGTCAGGCGCAAGGCGGCAAGCTTGGCAGGGTCGCGGCAATCGGAGCCGGCACAGGTTCGCTGGCCTGTCATATCGAGCGTGGCGAAGACTGGTCCTTCTACGAGATCGATGCGGCAGTGACGCGGATTGCGCGCGATCCGTCGCAGTTCCGGTTCCTGTCGGTCTGCGCACCTGGCGTGCCGGTCATCAATGGCGATGCACGCCTTACCCTGGCAAATGCCGCTGATGGGTCGCTGGACCTCATCATCGTCGATGCCTTCTCGTCGGATGCCATCCCTGTGCACCTGCTGACCTCTGAGGCCATTGCGCTATACCAGACCAAGCTGACGCCCCAGGGCGTTGTCGCCCTGCACATTTCAAACCGCAACATGGAGTTGGGCTCGGTTGTCTCGCAGACTGCAGCGCTGCATGGCTTTTCGACCTGGATCAAGGATGGCGGCCATGGCCAGACGCAGGAACTGGCGTCGGCAATGAAGATTGCGCCGCATGTTGCTGTCATCGCGCGCAAGGCGGCCGATGTCGGTCCGCTCGCCTCCATTGATGGCTGGAAAGCTGCGCCCGCAACCGGCAAGGTCAAGCCCTGGACGGATGACTATGCCGATATTCCTGGCGCAATCTGGCGCAAGCTCGTCAAGTGACGGGTCTTGCCTGAATAGCGTCGCGCAGCATTTGCAGCGCGACCGTTACCGACTTTGACCGGATGGATGTCCGATCAAGCGCGCCGAAGCGCATTTCGCGATGCGCGACGCCCGATGCGCTCGCGACTGCAAAATGCACCAGCCCGACGGGCTTGGCATCGCTGCCGCCACCAGGGCCTGCCACGCCTGTCACTGACACGGCCAGATCAACGCCCAGTGCGGTGCGGCCACCTTCGGCCATGGCGCGCGCGACAGGTTCGCTCACAGCACCATTGGCCGCGACAAGCTGGGCAGGCACGCGGGCAAGTGCTGTCTTTGCTTCGTTCGAATAGGTCACCAATCCGGCCATCACCACATCCGACGAGCCGGCAATTGCGGTCAAGGCGCCGCAGACAAGGCCTCCTGTGCAAGACTCAACGGTGCCGATGGTCAAGCCACACGCCCGTGCGAGCGCAAGCACTTCGGTCGCGATTTCCGTGTGTGCGTGATCTGCCATCACGCCTCGACCTCAGGCAGCCGCAAGGTGGCTGTTGCCAATGCCGCCAGACCTTCACCACGCCCGGTGAAACCCATGCGCTCCGACGTGGTCGCCTTGATGCTGACCTGATCGATCCGGACACAAGCGATTTCCGCAACGCGCGCCCGCATGGCTTCGCGATGGGGGCCGACACGCGGCGCCTCGCAGACAAGGGTCAGATCCAGATGGTCGATCTTGCCGCCACGGGCCTGAACACGATCTGCGGCAAAGGCCAGAAACCGGTCGGATGAGGCGCCCTTCCATTGTGGATCACTTGGCGGAAAATGCGTGCCGATGTCGCCATCAGACAAGGTGCCGAGGATCGCGTCAGTCAAGGCATGAAGCGCGACATCGCCATCCGAATGAGCCAGCACGCTGCGATCATGCGCAATCCGCACGCCGCCGAGCCAGATGTGGCTGCCTTGAGTGAAGGCATGCACGTCGTAGCCAGTGCCCACACGCGTTACGAGCCGCTGGCCAAGCCGGTGCTCGGCGATTGCAAAATCATCGGCCTGGGTGAGCTTGATGTTCATCACGTCACCTTCAAACACGACAACCTTGTGGCCGCACCATTCCATCAGCGCTGCGTCATCTGTGAAATCATCGCGACCATCGGCGAGCGCCTTTTCATGTGCGGCCAGCAGGGCTTCAAAGGCAAAGACCTGTGGCGTCTGCACCGCGACAAGCTGCTTGCGGTTCGGCGTGTCAACCACAAAGCCGGATGCCTCGACGCGCTTGATCGTGTCTGTCACGGCAACAGCCGGTATGGCTGCAGCAGTGCTCCGGCCCGCGACCAATGCGCGCAGAATCAGCGCATTGCTGACAAGCGGGCGCGCAGCGTCATGCACGAGAACATGCCCAGCAAACCCGGCTGCTGCCAAGGCTTGCAGGCCAGCGCGCACTGATTGCTGCCGCGTCGCGCCGCCATGCACTGGCGCGCCGATCCGGTCTGCAGGGTGAGACAGCTGCCCGACTGCTGTCTGATAATGTGTTGCACAGTCAGCCAGAATGACAACACGGATGGTTGCGATTGCCGCATGCGCCAGAAACGCATCGATTGTGTGCGCCAAAACCGGACGCCCGGCCAGCCAACGGAATTGCTTGGGCAACCCGCCACCAGCACGCACGCCATTGCCGGCAGCCACAATCAGGACAGCAAAAGGCATGTCAGTCGGCAACATCGTCATCCCGGGATTTTAACCCGGTCATGTAGCGCGCAGCCATGCCATAAGCCAAGCGCACTGCTGCCATTGTCTGACAGCCCTTCGGATATCGGTATCAAAGTGTTTGCACATGGATGACTCGGGCCATGCTGCATCGCAACATTTTCACT
>JAYWHQ010000409.1:0-2750 GCA_043777655.1 Allobosea sp.
AGATATTGCTGGTGATAATCCTCGGCGAAATAGAACGGGCCACCCTCGATGATCTCGGTGGTGATCGGCTCATGCCCGCGTGCGGCGAGCGCCTTGCCATAAACCTCGCGCGAGGCCTTGGCCTGTGCGAGCACGTCAGCATCTGTCGAATAGATGCCCGAGCGGTACTGCGTGCCGACATCATTGCCCTGCCGCATGCCCTGCGTCGGGTTATGGCTCTCCCAGAAGGTCTTCAGCAGCAGCGAAAGAGGCAGCTTGGCAGGATCATGAACGACCAGCACCACCTCGTTGTGGCCGGTCAGGCCAGAGCAGACCTCTTCATAGGTCGGGTTTGGCGTCAGGCCGCCGAGATAGCCCGCAGCCGTGATCCAGATGCCCTCGCCCATCTGCCAGAACTTGCGCTCGGCACCCCAGAAGCAACCCAGACCAAGGACAATCTGCGCCATGCCTTCGGGATATGGCGAGGCCAGCGGCCGCTTGCTGACGAAATGTCTCTCGGCAGTTGCGATGGCTTGGGAACGCCCGGGCAAAGCCTCGGTTGCGCTTGGCAGAACGGATTTCTTGCGCTGGAAGAACATGGTGGCGCTCCTTCGGATTGAGTTGAGCCAGATATAGGCGTGCAAGGCCAGCTTGAGCAGGGGGCGGACAGGCGCAGCGCGATCACAACCCTGTGGCTTCCAGCCTATTTCCGCGTGACATAGCCCAGCTGCATCTCACGCGAGCGCCCAAGTCGGATCAGCAGCAGGCCCAGCAGGATCGCAACAATGCAGGTCGGAACCAGCGTGAGATTAAGCACCACAGGATCCCAGACCAGCGGATGGATGTGCCGCTCGATGGCAGGCTGCAGCAGGAGGTAACGCTCGCGCAACAGCAGGAACAGGCTTTCGCCCAAAGGTGTCCAGGTCAGCGCCGAGTTGGCGATGGAGCGCGAACCGTCCACCACGAGCTGGACAAAACCGCCAGCAACGAGGGCCAGCCCGATCAGGCGAAACAGGAAACGAAACATGGCAGTCAATGTCCATCCGGCAACAACCTGAAAACCTCTGCCTGCTTGCCTGCATGGGCGCAAGCAAACTGTGCGCTTGCCCAAATCACAACTGGCGACGAAACTGAACGTGACAGTGAGCAGACATTTGGGACGGACCCCGCGCATGAGCTTTTATGGACAGATCGAAGGCACCGGTTTCGAGGTGCTGGATGCGCGTTTCAAGGCGTGCTTTGCCGGCCATGCGCGGGTTGAGCGGCTCTGGACTGGCGCGCGCTGGAGCGAGGGGCCCGCCTGGTTCGCCGCCCATCGCTGCCTTGTCTGGTCCGACATCCCCAACAACCGCATGCTGCGCTTCGACGAGCAGGCGGGCACGGTTGGCCTGTTCCGCCAGCCTTCCAACAATTCCAACGGCAACACAGTGGACCGGGAGGGCCGGCTGGTCAGCTGCGAGCACCTGACGCGGCGTGTCACGCGCACGGAGCACAATGGCGCCATCACCGTGCTGGCCGACAGGTTCGAGGGCAAGCGGCTGAACTCGCCCAATGATGTGGTGGTGAAGTCGGACGGCTCGGTCTGGTTCACTGATCCCGATTACGGCATCATGAGCGACTATGAGGGTGACCGGGCCGATCCTGAGATCGGTGCCTGCAACGTCTACCGGATTGATCCGCAATCAGGCGCCGTGACGAAGGTTGCCGGTGATTTCGTCAAGCCGAACGGGTTGGCCTTCTCGGTCGATGAGCGCTGGCTATATGTCGCCGATACAGGTGCCAGCCATGTCGCTGACGGGCCCCGCCATATCCGCCGCATCGAGGTGAAGGCGGATGGTGCGACGCTTGGCAAATCCAGCATCTTTGCCACCTGCACGGCGGGGCTTTTCGATGGCTTCAGGCTCGACAGCAATGGCCGCATCTGGACGAGCGCGGCAGACGGCGTGCATTGCTACGACCCCGACGGCACGCTGATCGGCAAGATCGCGATCCCCGAGCTGGTCGCGAATGTCTGCTTCGGTGGCCCCAAGCGCAACCGCCTGTTCATCTGCGGCACGACCTCGCTCTATTCAGCCTTCACCACGGTCAACGCCGCCGCCTGAGCGCCGAGGTGCGACAAGACGCACGATGACGGGCAGCAGCAGGCCGATCGCCATGAAACGCACAAGGTGGTGGGCGCCGACATAGAGCGGGTCCAGCCCCAGCGCGAGCGCCAGCATGGCCAGCGCTTCCAGGCCGCCCGGCGCAAAGGCGGCCAGCGCCGTGACATAGGGCACATTGGCGACAATCGCTGCGGGCCAGGCAAAGAGCATGGCCACGCCCATCGAAACCGCAAAACCGCCGAGCGCCAGTGGCAGCAACTGCCCGGCAGTCTGGGCATCCAGCGATGAGAGCCGCCCGGCAATGGTGGCGCCCAGAATGACAAAGGCCAGGATCGCGATCCCATCCGGCAAGGTGCCATGAACGAGCCCGGTGCCATGCAGAACCGCGCTGGCAAGGGTGGCGCCAATGATGAGCGGTGCCATCACGCCGAGCTTCTCAAACAGCAAACCGACGGCAAGGCACGCTGCCAGCATCATGGACATGGCTGTCGGGCCAACGGCCAATGTGACAGGTGGACGCGCGCCGGTCCCGCCCATCAGGCTCATCAGGCTGGGCAAGACAGCGATCAGAACCAGCAAGCGAAACATCTGGATGGCAGCAATGCGCGGCACGTTCCCGCCGCGTTCGATGGCAATGGCAACCACGGCCGAGAACGCAGCCGGCGCGGA
>JAYWHQ010000410.1:0-2749 GCA_043777655.1 Allobosea sp.
CCGCACTTGATGTGCTGGCTGCCACGTTGAAACCGCTGAAATATCAGAACCTTGATGAGCTGCCGCAGTTCAAGGGCATTCTCACCACCACCGAGTTTCTGGCGAAATACATCTTTGACGAGATGGCAAAAGCCGCAAAGGCCGGCGCGCTGGGCGAAGATGGCAAGGGCCTCGCCAAGCTGCGCGTCACGCTGCACGAGACCGATCTGGCGCGGGCTGGCTATGAGGGCCCGCTGGCGTGAGACCCATCGTCTTCGCCATTCCGGGCGATCTCTCGCTGCCCACCGGCGGTTATGCCTATGACCGGCGGCTGTTGAGCGAATGGCAGCAGCGCGGCATCGCGGCCTCCCATCTGGCGCTGCCCGGCTCTTTCCCCGATCCATCTGATCGGGATTTTGCCGAAGCCGGACGCCTCTTGCTCGGCACACCCTGGGACAGCACCCTGCTGATCGACGGGCTGGCCTATGGCGCTTTTCCGGAAGGGTTTGCGGCTGGCCTTGCCGGACGGGTGGTTGCGCTCGTCCATCATCCGCTCGGGCTGGAAGCGGGCCTGTCGTCCGCCCGCGCAGCCGAACTCATGGCGCTGGAGACCGGCGCGCTGCGCCATGCAGCCCATGTCGTCACCACAAGCCCGCTGACCAAGCGCCTGCTGGTGGCCGAGTTTGGCGTGAGCGAGGACACGATCAGCGTCGCTGAACCCGGCACGGATGTGGCTCCCCGCGCCACAGGCTCCGGCAGCGCCCGCCTCAATCTCCTGACCGTCGGCTCCATCGTGCCGCGCAAGGCGCATTCTGTGCTCGTCGCTGCATTGTCAGGGCTGACACAGCAGGACTGGCACCTGACGATCATCGGCGCCGAAGACAGATCGCCTGACACCAGCGCTGCCCTGCATCAGCAGATCGCGCAGCTTGGGCTGTCGAGCCGCATCACCGTGGCCGGGGCTGTTGACGATGACGAACTGGCCGCAGCCTACGCTGCCACCGATATCTTCACGCTGCCCTCACTCTTCGAAGGTTTTGGCATGGTGCTGACCGAAGCGATGGCGCGCGGCCTGCCGATCATCTGCACCACAGGGGGGGCTGCAGCCGAAACCGTGCCAGATTCGGTCGCGGTCAAGGTCGAACCTGGCAATATTGCGAAATTGGCAGATGCAATTTCAGCACTTATGCGCAACAAGGAAGAGAGACAGGCCCGGGCAGACACCGCTTGGGCCTTGGCGGCAGACTTGCCGCGCTGGCCCGACAGTGCCCGTATCGTGTTCGAGGCCTGCCAAAGGATTTCAGGATGAGTGGATTTTCGCCCGAGTGGCTGGCCCTGCGCGAGCCTGCTGACCATGCCGCGCGCAACAAGGCGCTGCTGGCCGAGGTGAGCCGGAGCTATGCCGGAAAAAACCTGATCCGCATCGTCGATCTGGGCTGTGGCGCAGGCTCCAACCTGCGTGGCACCTATGCCAACCTGCCCGAGCGCCAGCACTGGACCTTGGTGGATCATGATCCGGCCCTGCTGAAAGCCGCCCGCGAGCGCCTGATCGCCTGGGCCGACAAGACACGCGAGCAGGGCGAGGAAATCCTGCTGCACAAGGGCGAGAAGGAACTCACCGTCGATTTTCGCCAGGCTGACCTCACCACCGATCTCGACAAGGTGCTCGACTGGCAACCTGATCTGGTGACGGCATCGGCCCTGTTCGATCTGGTTTCCGAGAGCTGGATCAAGACCTTCGTCGCTGCAATGGCAAAGCGCAAGCTGCCGCTCTACACGGTGCTGACCTATGACGGCCGCGAGGAATGGCAGCCGGCGCACGGGTCGGATGCAGCCATCCTTCAGGCTTTCAACCTGCACCAGACCAATGACAAGGGCTTCGGCCCTTCTGCCGGACCAAGGTCGACGGCCTTGATGGCGGCCGCCTTCAAGGCGAAGGGCTACACCGCAAAAACCGGCGAAAGCCCCTGGCTCATCACCGGCAATGAACGGGCGCTTGGCCAGAAGCTGACGGAAGGCATTGCCAATGCCGTGCGCGAGACAGGCCGCGTGCCGGAAGACCGCATCACCCGCTGGCTCTCGGCAAAAGCGACAAGCAGCCGTGGCATGGTCGGCCATCTCGATCTTTGGGCCCAGCCGAAAGCCTGAGCCCGACACCTGACAAGGTCACCTCTTCGGGCGCAATCCCGGCAGCATGCGCCGCAGCACGCCATCCTTGAGGATGAAGTTGTGGAAGAGCGCTGCGCCGACATGCGCGGCAATGAGCAGCGCCATCGCAATGCCGAGCCACTTGTGCGCGAGGAAGGCCAGCGCCGCGCGGTCCTGGTCCGGCGTAACAAGCCCCGGCAGGCTGAACAGCCCGAACACGCCAAGAGAGGGATACAGCGAAATCCCGACCCAGCCCGCCAGCGGCACGACGAGCAGCAGACCATAAAGGCTCCAATGCGTCAGATGCGCGATGGCCCTCTGCCACCCTGCCAGGCTCGGCTCATCCGGCGGCGCGCCGTTTTTGAAGCGGTAGGCCAGCCGCGCGATCACCAGCAGCAGAAGCAGCATGCCAGCCAGCTTGTGGCCGCTGTAAAGCGTGTTCGTCAGCCCGTCCCAGATATTCAGCGTCTTGCTGCGATAGGTCATGTAAAGACCGACCGGGAACATCACGAACACAATCCCTGCCGTCAGCCAGTGAAAATGCCGTGCCGCAGGGCGGTATGTCGTCGAACTGTCATGGGAACCCATTGAAAACACTCCCGAGATGCGGTCCTGATGGACG
>JAYWHQ010000411.1:0-9311 GCA_043777655.1 Allobosea sp.
GCGAGGTGCATGGTGTCATACCTGCGGCGTTGAAGGCCAAGGAGCTGGGCCACAGCAAGCTGACGCGGCTTGACGTGGTCGAGACGATGCATGAGCGCAAGGCGCGCATGGCCGAACTTTCGGACGGGTTCATCGCCATGCCGGGCGGCATTGGCACTTTTGAGGAAATCTTCGAGATCTGGACCTGGGCGCAGCTGGGCATCCATCAGAAGCCGCTGGGCTTCCTCAATGTCGATGGCTTCTATGATGCGCTCGAGGCCTTTCTGGATGCCACAACCAGTGCCGGCTTCCTCCGCATCCATCACCGCGCCATGGCCTTGTCGCACAACGAGCCTGGCCCGCTGCTGGATGCGCTGGCAGCCTTCCAGCCTGTGCAGGCGGTGAAATGGCTGGACCTGAAGCAGAGCTGACTTGTCCCCGCATTCTGACCGTTAATAATCGTAGGAATTTATTCATTGACACCGTGACGCTCCTCAGCTAGACATTGGGGACGCTGAAGAAGTGTCACTGAAACGGACGAGCCGCCGCGGCCCTGCTGCTGGCGGCTTTGTCATGTCTGGATCGAACGGAAGGATGCGCCATGGCGTCGGAGCCCCGGAAAACTGACCGCAAGACGACGACAGCGCTCAACCGCCGCACGCTGGTCAACCGGTTGTGGCGGGCAGCAGCGCTGCAGGTTCAGGCACATGAGGCGCATCTGAAGGCGCTGCCGGAAGGCGCGGTGCTGGAAGATTCTGACGCCAAGGCGCTGGCCACCCTGGCCCGCACCCTGCGCGAATTGATGCTGCTCGATCAGGCAGCCAATGGCGGCACCAACGCTGCCCAACCTGGAGATGCCGATGGCACCGCCGACACGCTCGAAACCTTGCGGACCGAGCTTGCGCAGCGCCTTGGCGGGCTTGTCGGCGAGGCGGACGCAAGCGCTGCTGCGCCGTCTGGTGACAACGCTGGAGCGCCCGCATCTGGAGGTGCTGGCGCAGGACTGGCTGATCTGGGCGCGCCCTGACCAGCGCCCGCCGGAGGGCCATTGGCCGATCTGGCTGGTGCTGGGCGGACGCGGCGCCGGCAAGACGCGGACCGGTGCCGAATGGGTGCGCGGGCAGGCGCTGGGGCTCCCTGGTTTCAGCGCGCGGCCTGTCGGGCGCATCGCGCTGGTGGGCGAGAGTTTCGCCGATGTGCGCGATGTCATGGTCGAGGGTGTGTCCGGCTTGATGGCGATCCATCACGCGCTGGAACGTCCCAACTGGCAGCCCTCGCTGCGTCGCCTTGTCTGGCCCAATGGCGCCATCGCGCAGGCCTTCTCGGCGGAAGATCCCGAAAGTCTGCGTGGCCCGCAATTCGGTGCCGCCTGGCTGGATGAACTGGCCAAGTGGCCGCACATGCAGGAGACCTGGGACATGCTGCAATTCGGTCTTCGCCTCGGCGAACAGCCCCGGCAAGTGGTGACCACGACGCCGCGCCCGGCGCCGCTCATCAAGCGGCTGCTGGCCGATCCGCGCGTGACCGTCAGCCGCGCCACAATGCAGGCCAATGCCTTCAATCTTGCGCCGGATTTTGTCGGCTCGATCCTGCAACGCTATGGCGGCACAAGGCTGGGGCGGCAGGAGATTGACGGCGAACTGGTCGAGGAACGGGCAGACGCACTCTGGACCCGCGATCAGCTTGAGAGCTGCCGCGAGGAGGGCGCCCGGCCGCTGGCGCGCATCGTCGTGGCCATCGATCCGCCAGCCTCATCCGGCAAGCGCGCCGATGCCTGCGGGCTGGTGGTTGCGGGCGTTGACGCTGAAGGCGTGGGTCATGTGCTGGCGGACGCCACGATGGAGCAGGCAAGGCCACAGGATTGGGCGACACGCGCCATCGCGCTGTATCGCAGCCATGAGGCCGATGCGCTGGTCGTCGAAGTCAACCAGGGTGGCGAGATGGTGACAGCGGTGCTGCGCGAAATCGACGCGAATGTGCCGGTGACGGCGGTGCGCGCCACGCGCGGCAAGTATCTGCGCGCCGAGCCGGTCGCGGCGCTCTATGCGCAGGGCCGCGTGAAGCATGCCGCCCGCATGCCGCAGCTCGAGGACGAGATGTGCGATTTCGGCCCCGGCGGCCTGACAAGTGGCCGCTCGCCCGACCGGCTCGATGCGCTGGTCTGGGCGCTGACGCATCTCATGCTGGGGCCGAAGGGCCGCCCACGGGTGCGGGGGTTGTGAACCTTCCTGACATCGTCTGAACCGTTTTCCTGCAACAGATCGGACTTCCATCATGCCCAGTCTTCTTGATCGCCTGCGTGGCCTGGCCGCGCCGGAACGCAAACGCTCGCGCGTTGGCCCTCTCATCGCTTTCCAGAATGCGGGGCGGCCTGTCTGGACGCCGCGTGATTATGCGGCGCTGTCGCGTGAGGGGTTCCAGCGCAACCCGGTGGTGCATCGTTGTGTGCGGCTGATTGCAGAAGCTGCGGCGCAGACACCGCTGGTCGCCATCTCGAAGGGCCGCGAGGTGCCGGACCATCCGGCACTTGCGCTGGTCAACCGGCCCAATCCGCGCCAGGGCGGCATCGCCTTTGCCGAGATGCTCTATGGCCACCTGTTGGTGGCGGGCAATGCCTATGTCGAGGCTGTCAGCGTCGATGGGCAATTGCGTGAGCTTTATGCGCTGCGGCCAGACCGGATGCGCGTGGTGCCGGGTCGCGACGGCTGGCCGGAGGCTTATGATTATACGGTTGGCGCAAACACCGTGCGCTTCCGGCAGGACATCGAGCCGCTGCCGCCCATCCTGCAGCTGACATTGTTCAACCCTGTCGATGACCATTATGGCCTCTCGCCCATCGAGGCTGCGGCCCAACCGCTCGACATCCACAATGCGGCCAGCGCCTGGCACAAGGCGCTGCTGGACAATGCAGCCCGGCCATCAGGCGCGCTGGTCTATGACGGTCCGGATGGCGTCTCCCTGACCGACAGCCAGTATGAGCGGCTGAAAGCAGAGCTGGAGGACAGCTTTCAGGGCGCGCGCACTGCCGGACGGCCCATGCTTCTGGAAGGCGGGCTGGACTGGAAGCCGCTCTCGATGACACCAGCGGAACTGGATTTCGTCGCGGCCAAGGGTGTGGCGGCGCGCGAGATTGCGCTGGCTTTCGGCGTGCCGCCGCTGCTGCTCGGCCTGCCGGGGGACAACACGCATGCCAACTATGCCGAGGCCAACCGCGCCTTCTGGCGCCAGACAGCGGTGCCGCTGGTGCGGCGCACGGCACAGGCGATGGCGCAATGGCTCGGGCCCGCTTTCGGTGATGAGCTGACGTTCGCGCCAGATCTCGATGCCATCGAGGCGCTGGCAGATGAGCGCGCCTCGCTCTGGAAGCGTGTCAGCGAGGCGAGCTTTCTCACCGCCGACGAAAAGCGCGAGGCCGTCGGCTATGGCCGGAAGGAGGGCGCATGATCGAACTGGCCGATAAGGTGTTCGCCAGCGTGCTGGCACGTGGCGACCTGGGGCATCTGGCGCTGCTGCTCTGGGCGCTGGCCGAGACGGGGCTCGCCATCGTGATGCTGCGCGAACTGATGGCTGCCAACCGGCGCTTCGATGATTTTGTGCGCGAACTCGCCCGCTTCAACAGCCGACATGAAGGAGAACAGCCATGAGGCAAGAAAGTGCAACGGAGTCAGGGCGGAGCCCTTTGGCAAGCCGCCAACAGACGACAACGTCCGACCGCAAGACGCCACGCGCCGCGACCAGCGCGCATCAGGCAAAGCCTGCAGCCACGGAAGTCTTCGGCAGCTTCCTGCGCACGCTCGAGCAGCTGGACCGGAACGCCAGCCGACGGGCCAGCAAGACGGGAGGCAACTCATGATCCCGCTTCGTGAGGCGATCAGGGCGATTGGCCTGCGCCGCCCCGCCCGGCTTGACGATGGTGCCTTTGCCCGCGAGGCGAAGTTTCTGGCCCGCCCGCTGGCAAAGGTCGAGGCGGACGGAATGTTCGAGGGCTTTGCCAGCCTGTTCCAGGTGCCGGATCTCGGCCGCGACGTGGTGGAGCCCGGCGCCTTTGCCGAGTCGCTGCGCCGCCGTGGCCCCACCGGCATCAAGCTGCTCTGGCAGCACGATCCGGCAGAGCCCATCGGGCGCTGGCTTTCGCTCACCGAAAATGCGCGTGGCCTTTTCGTGCGCGGCCAGCTGTCGCTACAGGTGTCTCGCGCTCGAGAGATCCATGCGTTGATGCGCGAAGGCGCGGTCGATGGCCTGTCCATCGGCTTCCGGGCCGAGCGTATGCGCACGGAAGCCCGCACCGGCCTGCGTCGGCTCTACAAGATCGATCTGTGGGAAATCTCGGTCGTCACATTCCCGATGCTGCCGCAGGCGCGCGTCACGGCTGTGAAGCAAATCGGACCTGCTGGCGTGGCTTTCGCCAAGAGTCAGCCGGTCCTTGCGATGCCTGCCTGACAGCGCCGCAGCGCACCAACCCTTCTACCCGCCGACCAACTTTGTTCACTCAACGGCTCACCAAGGAGAGACCATGACTGCAATGATCCAAGCTCCGGAAACCAAAGCTTCGAGCGCCGACATGGCCTTCGCGCTGGATGACTTCCGCACGGCTTTTGAAGCCTTTCGCTCCACCAATGACGAACGCCTTGCGCAGATGGAAACGCGCTTTGGCGGCGATGTCGTCACCGAGGAAAAGCTCGCCCGGATTGATGGCGCGCTCGACGAGGCCAAGCGCCGCATGGATCGTATGGCGCTCGATGCGCGCCGCCCGGCCATGGCAGGAGCCATGGCTGCACGTGATCCGGCAATTGCCGAACACAAGGCCGCCTTCGATTCCTACATCCGCTCCGGCGAAGCCGGTGGACTGAAGCAGCTGGAAGGCAAGGCGCTCTCGGTCGGCTCCGGCCCCGATGGCGGCTATCTGGCGCCTGATCCGGCTGAGCGCGAAATCCTGTCGCGCCTGGCCTCGATCTCGCCGATCCGTGCAATCTCGTCGGTGCGGATGATCTCGAGCGGCACGTTCAAGAAGGCCTACTCGACCACTGGCCCTGCCGCAGGCTGGGTGGCCGAAACGGCGGCCCGTCCGCAGTCAGCCTCGCCGCTGCTGGCGGAACTCGCCTTTCCGTCAGCTGAACTCTACGCCATGCCGGCCGCCACCCAGACGCTTCTCGACGATGCCGTCGTCGACATCGACCAGTGGATTGCCGACGAGGTGGAGACCGTCTTCGCCGAGCAGGAAGGTGCTGCCTTCGTCAATGGCGATGGCGTCGCCAAGCCGCGTGGCTTCCTGAACTATCCGACGGTCGCCGATGCCTCCTGGGCCTGGGGCTCGATTGGCACCTTGTCCACCGGTGCAGCGGGTGCCTTCCCGGCCACCAACCCGTCGGACATCCTGGTGGACCTGATCTATGCGCTGAAGAGCGGCTACCGCCAGAATGCCAGCTTCGTGATGAACCGGAAGACGCAGAGCACCATCCGCAAGTTCAAGGATGCACAGGGGACCTATCTCTGGCAGCCGCCGGTGAGCCTTGGCGCACCCGCCACGCTGATCGGCTTCCCCGTGACGGAAGCGGAAGACATGCCGAACATCGCGGCCAATTCGGTCTCGGTGAGCTTCGGCGATTTCCGCCGCGGCTATCTGGTGGTCGACCGTTCAGGCATCCGCATCCTGCGCGATCCCTACTCCGCCAAGCCCTATGTGCTGTTCTATGTGACCAAGAGGGTTGGCGGCGGCGTGCAGGATTTCGCCGCCATCAAGGGCCTCAAGTTCGCGGTGTGAGGACTGACTGAAAAAGGGCCGGCAGGGGTGACCCTGCCGGTTCGGCTTTTGACAGTTACCGATCGACGCCGAGGCCGCGATGAACAGGGTTCGAAGACGCGCCTGCTGGCTGGCAGATGCCGACATCCTCCAAAGCAAGCTCAACCGCGTCGCTGGCCTGCTTACCCAGAAATACAGCCAGGAGCAGGCGCGCCTTCCGGCTGGCAACAGCAATGGCGGCCAATGGACCAGCGGTTCAGACGGCTTGCCATCCGGCGATCAGTTGGCAGGCGGCTTTGACAAGGAGGATATGGGCAAGACAGTGCAGCAGTTCGTTGCGGAAAAGTGCAGGGGAGGAATTCATTCGATCCCACCTGGTGAGTTTCTGGACAAAACAATTGCAGACGTCGTCAAAAGCGCGAAATCTGGCAATGCGGCTGGCAATCGCTGCTTAAAGCTGTTGAACCAGCAGCGCTTCAGGAAATGAGAGGATTTTCGCCAATGAAGCTGCGCGGCATTTGCGACCTGACGCCATTTTTGGATCATCTCGCCCGATCAAATTTTATCTATAGGATTGAGCAGCAGCGCGACGATGCGCTTATGGCCACATTCATGTGCGGCGAATCTCTGATTGAGATCGAGTTTTTCGATGACCATATCGAGTATAGTTTCTTTCCTCGGGATCGCTCCATTGCGTTTGATTTTTCATGGCTGCTTGCGCAAGTTCATTGGAATACCGAGATTGTTGTTGCAGCGGATAAGAGGCTGAAGCTGCGAGGCATTCGGGATTTGCTTCCATTTCTCAGGATGCTGACTTCCAAGCGGCAGTTCTTTCGAGTTGAGGCGTCTCCGGAAAACATCACTACGATTTCGCTGGATATGCCGGGCAAACGCATTTTGGTAGAAGTGTTCGAAACGCACGTCGAGTACCGCTATTTCAAGGGCGACGAGGCTGTTGATAACGATCAGGACTGGCTGTTTGGCATGATTGCCGGGACAGCGACGGGTCTGCCTTTCCGACCGCAAGAACGCCACTGAACAGCTTCAGTCGCGCGCTGAGGCAATTGCCCGCAGGGCCTCGCTGGCGCTCGCAATCCAGGCGGCGTGATCGCTGACCGGCGTGATGGCGGTGAAGCCGCCGCAGACCTTGCCTTGAGGGGCACTGAGTGCGCCCGAGGTCCAGCTGACAATGCCAACGAGCTGGCGCGACGAAGGGTTTCCTGAAAGCACCGGCCCGCCGGAATCGCCACGGCAGGCGCTGGCACCAGGTGTCTCGCCTTCCAGCGATTTGTCGGCAGCCACGATCACGCTGTTGGCGCTGGTATAGGTGCCTGCACTGACAAGCTGAACCTCGCGCAGGGTGCGCGCCGTGCCAGGTCGGCCTTCAGCGGTAACACCGAAGCCTGCCACGGTGACTTCCGCGCCCTTCCAGATGCCGCCGCCAAGGCTGACAGGCACGATGTCGTCAGGCAGGGCAGCGGCCAGCCGGATGATGGCCAGATCAGCACCCGGCTGCTGGCGCGTGGCCCGGCCTGGAACAAAGCTGGGATGCGGAACGACACCGAGCACGCGGTGCCGCCGGTTGCGGAAGGATGGATCGAGAGAGAACACGCCGAGGCGCCCGCCGCTGACCAGGCAATGCGCCGCCGTCAGGACGAGGTCGGTCGCGATGGCGGTGGCAGAGCACATGTTGCCGCCTGCTGTCTCGATGCGCAGCGTGCTGGCGCGCGCGCCTTGCGGGTCAACCGAGCGCTGGCCACCGATGATGGCTGCCGCCGGGGTTGAAACAACGGCGACCACCGTGCCTGCCAACAACGCGGTTGCCAGGGAAAACGGTTTCGGAATGCGGAATCGCTGGCGCATGAGCTCACGTTACGCCAGCGTCCGCGAACGTCCAGTGAAAGCTCAGCGTTTGGTGAACCAGTTGGCCTGGGACTGCCAGCGGCTGAGCGTCGCATCGATCCATGCACGCTGGGGCTTGAGCAGGATGCCCTGGCTCAGCAATCCGCAGCCACCCTTCGTGGCGCCGGTTGACCAGCTGGTGACGGCCACGATCTGCCCGCCCGCATTGAACATCGGGCCACCGGAATCGCCCTGGCAGGCACCGGCACCCGGACGCTGACCACTGGTGGCCGGGTTGGACGCCCAAAGCAGGATGCGGCCGGGTCCATAGGGCTCGACGGCGTTGAGGTTCGCCGAACGGTAGGTGCCGGTGGTGCGCGGATCGCCCTCGCGCAGGACGCCGTATCCTGCGAGTGTCACCGGATCATCGGCACGCGGCCACGGTGCATCCGAAAGCTGTGCCGGGCTGAAACGTGAAGGCAAGGCTTGCGGCAGCCGGATGAGCGCGAGGTCCACCGAGGGCCGACGCTCGGCTATGGCGCCTGCAACATAGCCGGGATGGATGGTCACAGTGGCAGGCTCGATCAGCACCGGCTCGCCCGAGGCATCGCGCCAATGAATCCGGATTTCGGCGCGCGCGCCAACACAATGCGCCGCTGTCAGAACCGCATTCTGCGCCACGACGACGCCGGAGCAGACGCCACCCCGGTTGCTCAGCACCATGAGGGTGGACGCCTGCTGCGGCCCGCCATCGCGACCACCCAGGACCGCGCCAACCGGTTGCGGCACGACGCTCGCCACGAGGCCGAACAGGCCAGCGACCGCCCACGTCCTGAGACCGCAGATCTTGAATGGCTTGAGGCTGCGCATGCCGCTGCATGCCCGGCTCTGCCGCGATTGTCCAGATTTTGATTGCACACAAACCTTGACCCTGAGGGAGGCCCCATGACGCCGCTTCTGATCCAGCCACCGGCCATCGAGCCTGTCGGTCTTGCCGAGATGAAGAACCATCTCCGCCTTGATGGCACGCAGGAGGATGATCTCGTGGCCACGCTCATCACCGCTGCCCGCCTGATGGTGGAAGCCATGTCGGGCCGGATGTTGATCGACCAGACCTGGCGCATCGTGCTGGACGGTTGGCCGACAAGTGACACCCTTCGCCTGCCGGTCGGGCCTGTGCGGCAAGTGTTGGCCGCGCGTGTCTTCGATGCGGCGGGATTGCCGCAAGCTGTGGCTGCGAATGCGCTGATGCTCGAGATCGGCTCCGATCCGCCAAAGGTGCGCCTGATCGCCGCCGTTTCTCAGCCGGGCCGTGCCTATGCCGGGATCGAGATCGATGTGCTGGCCGGGTTTGGTGCAACGGCCGCGCAGGTTCCGGCGCCGCTGTTGCAGGCAATCAGGATGCTGGTGGCACGCTGGTTCGAGCAGCGCGGCGACGTCGTGGCGCGTGATGCCGAGGCCCTGCCACCGGCCATTGCCGCGCTGTTGCAGCCCTGGCGAAAAGTGAGGCTCTGACGATGGCGGGCGAGGTTCATGTTCCAGGCCGCCAGCCGCAAGGCATCGGTCGCCGGCGCCAGCGCATCACGCTGGAAGCGCCTGCGATGACCGCCGATGGCGCAGGCGGATCACAGACCAGCTGGGTCACTGTCGCGAGTTTCTGGGCCAGCCTCGAATGGCTGGCTGGCGAGGAGCGCGACAGGGCAGGGCGGCCCGAGCAATCAACCACGCACCGGGTGACGCTGCGCTGGCG
>JAYWHQ010000412.1:0-2729 GCA_043777655.1 Allobosea sp.
GCTGTTTCCGCAGCTTGAGCGCCCGCTCTATGAGCAGCAGGCTTTCCACGAGCTGGTGGCTTCGCACCTTGTGCTGGTCGCGGTCTCCAGCCTCTGCGCCACCATCATCGGGGTGGGAGCCGGCATTCTGGTGACGCGGCCGGCCGGGCAGGAATTCCGCCGCCTGGCCACGATCCTCACCTCGATGGGCCAGAGCTTCCCGCCTGTTGCCGTTCTGGCGCTGTCTGTCCCGCTGATCGGTTTCGGCTTCTGGCCAGCTTTCGTCGCGCTGGTGCTCTACAGCATCCTGCCGATTTGCGAGAACACGATGGCGGGGCTCGACAGCTTGCCTGGGGGAACGATCGAGGCCGGACGCGGGCTGGGCATGACGCCATCACAGCGCCTGGGACAGATCGAGCTGCCCCTGGCGGCGCCCGTCATCCTGGCTGGCATCCGCACATCGGTGACCATCAACATCAGCACGGCTGCCATCGCCTCGACGGTGGGCGCCATCTCGCTGGGCTCGCCCATCATCATCGGCCTCAACGGCAACAACATTGCCTATGTGCTGCAAGGGGCCCTGCTGGTCTCCGGCCTCGCGGTCGTCACCGATCTGGCATTCGAGGTCATCGTGGAGCGCCTGCAGCGCTGGAAGGCACCCTGAACCGCGCCAGTGATGGGTGGCATTCGGGCCTGATCCTTGGCCCATGATCTTTGACCCACGATCTTTGGCCCACAACCCCGTCAGTTCACCGGGGCGAACTTCGACAGCACCAGCCAGGCAGCACCAGCCGAGATGGCCGAGAGCGTTGTGCCCCAGGTCCAGTCAACCAGCATGACACTGAGCGGGAAGTCTTTGAGGGTTGCATAGTTGGTGGCGTCATAGGTGCCATAGGCGATGAAGCCCAGCGCGGCCCCGAAGCCCGCCGCCTTCAGCAGCGAGCCGCCGGCAAGGTTCGGCCAGACGGCAAAGAAGGCGAGGCCGCCGGCATAGACGACATAGAACGCGATGGCCGCCACGATCCGCGGCTGCGGCAGCAGCATGGCGCCCATCTGCGCCTCGTAGAAGGGACGCATCGTCCGGAGCCAGAGAAAATCCAGCGGCAGGAGAATGGCGGCAGTGACCGCGGCCGAAATCAGGAACATGCGCATCGATTTATCCTGCCTTGCGATGAGGGAAAATGCATTTGCCGCGAAACTCACGTCGCAGGCCAACGAAAAACGGATGGCATTTCTGCCATCCGCGATGTGTGCGCCAAGGCGTCACTGTCAGGCCTGATTGCATCAGGCCTTGTCGATGACCTTCTTGACCGCATCCTTGGCGTCGCCAACGGCCTGCTGGACTTCGCCCTTGCGCTCCTGCACGACGCCGTCGACTTCCATCTGCTTGTCGCCGATGGCCTTGCCGAGCGCCTGCTTGGCGTTGCCGGCGGCCTCGTTGGCCGCGCCTTTGATCTTGTCGGTGATGCTGCTCATGGTGCTCTCCTGTTGGATGTGGGCGTGATCGCGAGGGCGATCTGCTGCCCTGCCGGAAACAACGCTCGCCGGGGCGAATTGTTCCCGGCGAGGTCAGATTTTCGCGAGGTCAGATTTTCGTCACGCCGCGCGCTGCACGAACCGGAGGACGAAAAGCAGGATCACCGCGCCTGCAGTCGCACCCAGGATGGCACCCAGCATGCCGCCCGGCGCGCCAACAAAGAAAGTGCCGAACAGCCAGCCGCCAACGACGGAGCCGAGGATGCCGATCACGATGTTGCCGACCAGGCCGTAGCCGTAGCCCTTGACGATCTGGCCTGCGAGCCAGCCTGCGACCGCGCCGATGACGAGCCAGACGAGAAGTGTTTCGATGGACATTGTTGCCTCCAGATTTGATGTCGATCTGCTGGAAACGCAGCTGACGAACAAAGGTTCCCTTGTTGCCATGCCGAGGCTTGTGCGCGCGTTCGGAAGGCGCGTGCGGGATGGTGCTCGCATGCCTCTCGCAGCCGGAACTTTTCTGCCGCTGCCCGGTTGATGTGATGGCGTCGGCTCATGCCGGGCCGTCGGCATCCTCGCGCCCGCCCTGTTCAAATCACGGCTGCGGGCCGGCTGCCGGACATTCGCACGCTGCCCGACGCATCCAGGAAAAACAGGATTCCAGCCATGAAAATCAAGACCCTGCGCGAGATGTTCGTGCACACGCTGAAGGACATTCACTACGCCGAGACCAAGGTTCTCAAGGCGCTGCCGAAGATGATCGAGGCCGCGCAGAATGAAGAGCTCAAGAAGGCGCTGACCGAACATGTCGGCGAGACGGAAGGCCAGATCACACGCCTGAAGCAGGTGTTTGCGCTGCTCGAGATGATGCCCACCGCCGTCGAATGTGCGGCCATTGACGGCATTCTGAAGGAAGCTGCGGAGATGCTGGACGACACGCAGGGCACGGCCATGAGCGACATCGGCGTCGTCTCCTCCGGGCAGGCGGTCGAGCATTACGAGATGGTGCGTTATCGCAGCCTTGTCATGTGGTCGGGCGCGCTTGGCCTTGATGGGGCGACCGAGCTTCTGCAGCAGAGCCTCGATGAGGAGACTGCCGCGGACAAGAAGTTGCTGGCCTTTGGCGTCTACGAGCAGAAGGCGGCAAGCGACGAGACCGTCATCGCCTGACCCTGTCCAGGCATCGAACCTGACCAGCACATGGAACAATCCGGCCATCGCTGGGTTGTTTCAGGACCTTCCAATTCTGGCCGCAACAGGACCAGCCTTTTCAA
>JAYWHQ010000413.1:0-2690 GCA_043777655.1 Allobosea sp.
CTTGGTGTAATCCTGACGGTTCGACAGGATGTTGAAGTTCGTCGCATAGGCGGATGACTGGGCGACGATGGTGCTCTTGGCCGCGCGCAACTTCGTCAGTGCGTTCTGGATCTCGCGATCCGCCTGGAAGCCATAGAGCGAGTCGCCGTCCAGAGAGGTCTGGTTGTCCTGCCGCAGGTTGAGCGCTGCCGCATCAAGCCGGTTGCCGCGTGTGGCCAGCGAGGTGGTCAGGTCATCATTGAAGTAGGTGATGAGCGAGTCACCGTTCAGCAGGTTGGTGCCGTTATAGCCGCCATCCAGCGCCGAATTGCGGATCTGGTTCAAGACTTCGCGGAAGGCTGTGGCGGAAGCTTCGCGTGTTGCCTGCCGGGTGCTTGAGCCGACAATCAGCGTCGTCTGCGTGCCGGTGGTGCCAGCGACGGTGGGCACTGCGCCGACACCACCCGAGAAGGTGAAGATGTCGGTGACGTTGCCGTTGGTCGAGGTCGCCGTGTTGGTGACGAACTGCAGGGCATAGGTGTTGCCAGAGGCGTCAGTTGCGTTGCGCTTGTTCTCGATGACGAGGTTGCCCGCGTCGTTGAGATAAGCCTCAACCAGACGTTCCTGACCGGCCGGGTTGATGGCCAGGTCATTGTTGATGGCGTTGATGACTTCCTGCACCGTCGAGGCGGTGGCAATCGTCAATGTAACGCCAGTGGCGAGCGTGTTGACGGAGCCGGTCGAGGTCTGCGTGGCCAGCCGGATCGAAAAGGAATCGCCGTTCTGGAAGCGGTTCTGACCGACGCCCGTTGCAACTTCACCGAAGGCAACACTGGCATCGGCGACGCCCTGCGTGTTGCGGAAGGCGAAGTTGGTGACCGAGCGGGCATTGGTGCCGGTCGAGTTCAGCGAGGCCTTCAGCGAGCCTTCGGCCTGCTCCAGCGAAAGCTTGATCGAGTTCAGCGCCTTGTCGGTGTTCTTCAGCAGGTTGATGCCGAGGCCGATGTTGTCCTGAATGACGGCGAGGCCCTTGGCCCGGTCGTTCAGCGACTGTGCGGTGAAGAAGTTCACTGCGTTGTCGAGTGCCGAATTGACCTTCTTGCCCGAGGCGAGGCGGAAGTTGGTTGTGGTGATCTGGTCCTGAAGTTCACCGAGCGAGCCGAGCGCATTGCGCATGCCCACAGTGAGGGAGATGGGGGTAACAGCCATGGTACGCACCTTTCTGGTTTACACGAGCCTTCTGGCTCGACCAAACATCCTGTTGGTGCATTCAACGTGAGCTCTTAACTTTAACGGGGAGTAAATCTTCACTATATTTGTTTTGTTTACGTTGATTATATTATAGTTAATTGGCTTTGTGAAAAGTTGTATCTATCCTCGTGCGTTATATACTCTGAGTTGTATTGTTCAATTATAAATATAGTTTGTAGGTTAAACACAATCTGAGATTGCAGAAAGACAGTGGCTTCACACCGGTCAGGATCGGGTTGATTTTAACCCGGTGCTAACCATACGAAACAAAGCGGCTTAACCATGCTGCGTCCAGTCGGCTTCAAGCCGCTGCTGCCGATGGCCATGAAATGCAAAAAGCCGCCAGCCAGGGAGGGCGGGCGGCCAATTTTCTTCCACTCATGATCCGTCAGGCGATGCGCGTGAAGTTGTGGTCGCCGGTTTTGGCTGCGAGCTTGTCGGCGTTCTCGCGGCTCTCGGTTGCCTTGGCGAGATATTCGCGCAGGCGCAGCACCTGCTCATCCGGCAATTGCAGCAGAACCTGACCGCTGCCCTCGCGCACGAGCTTGTAGACCACCTCGCTGGTGCGCGGGTCGGTCTCGACGCGGCGTTCAATGACATCGCTCAAGGCCGCCATGCGCTTTGCCGCCGCATCGGCGTCATTGCTCAGGCTCACCTGCACGGCATCGCCCGCAGGCGTTGCCTGCACGGTCTCTTCAGGTTTCAGGTCGACAGCGGCAGTGCCAGCCGTCGCATTGACGTCTTGCCGGGGTGCGACCTGCGTGGTCGCTCCGACGGACGTCTTGTTGACGCCGCCGAGTTCCATGACCGGATCTCCTCATCCGTTTCCGCCGCCTTCTGGCAGGCATGGACGAAGATGACAGGGAGAGTTGAATCTTCTGTGAGGAAAATTGGTGAATCTTTAACGGTTGCTCAGGGCAGGGCGTTAACCCTGCTGCTGCGAATCACAGCCGTTTGGAGACCATCATCGGACCTGCCGCCGGGCGCCGGAACGCTGCCATGTTGGCTGCGGCGGTCGGTCCATAGCCAGAGGCGCGCGTCTGCGTGCCGGTCTGTGTCGCCAGATCGCGCATGATCGATTCCGACACGGCACGCGCCGTTGCCAGCACCGCCTGGTTGGTCTCGATCAGTTCCTGAAATTCGAGATGTGCCGCTTTCAGCCGCACCACACCGTCCGGGCTGAAGCGGGCCAGCGCCACGGCATTGGCCTTCACCTGCTCAAGGCCCTTCATGTAGGCGCCGGCCAGTTCTGACTTGCGCCTCTCGCGTTCCAGCGCTTCCGCCAGCTTGCCTTCGCGGACAAGCTGCGTTTCCTCGCCGACAACATGGGCAAGAGCTGCAAGCTGCTCGATGACGCTGTCAACCAGCGCAACGGCTTCTGCCGGCAGCGTGACCCGCAGGCGTGTGTCAGAGGTCTCAGGCCTGGCCGCGAACATCAGCTGCTCCCGTGGTGGTCTGGA
>JAYWHQ010000414.1:0-2729 GCA_043777655.1 Allobosea sp.
CCCGCCTCGCTGGAGCGGCCCGTGACGACGACGGTCGCGCCTGCCGCCCCCAACGCGCGCGCAATGCCACGTCCCAGACCGCGCGAGGCGCCGGCGACAAGGCAGACCTTGTCAGCCAGAGGCTTTACCGCGACCGGGCCTTTCGGCACGAGCTTCACGCGCCGAACACCGCAACGGCCTCGTTGATGGCACCTGCGCCCTCGGTCACTGCCAGTTCCAGCGACGTGGCTTCCGAGGCCAGATGCTCGGCAAAGAAGCGGGCTGTGATGACACGGGCGGCGTGGGTCTCATCGACGGCATCCGCCTCGTCCATCAGCGCGCGCGCTGCCAGTGCCTTGGTGGCGAGCGCGGTGCCGCCCTGTGCGAGCGCAAAGAGCTTGAGATAGGCCGTGGCGCTGGCCAGCGCGTCATCCGGCTTGCTGACGATGGCGTCCTGCATCCATGTCGTGGCGCGATCCAGCGCATCGACTGCGGCCTTGAGACGGCCCGGAGCATGGCCGAATGTCGGCGAGTTCGCGCTGGCCACATGCTTCACGATCTGGCGCATTTCGGCGATCAGATCACGCACGGCATCGCCGCCGGAGAGCGGCAGCTTGCGCATCACCAGATCGATCGCCTGAATGCCATTGGTGCCTTCGTAGATGGCGGCAATGCGCGCATCGCGCAGATGCTGGGCGGCACCCGTCTCCTCGACAAAGCCCATGCCGCCATGGATCTGCACGCCAGTGGAGGCGACATCGATGCCGATATCAGTGGCGTAGGCCTTGGCGACGGGTGTCAGGATGGCGGCGCGCTCGGCAGCCGCCTTGCGCGCCTCCGGCGTCTTGGCCCGGTGCGAGCGATCCAGCGCCTCGGCGGTCATGTAGGAAATGGCGCGGGCGGCGCGCGTCTTGGCGCGCATGTCCATCAGCATGCGGCGCACATCGGGGTGCGCGATGATGCGGCTCATCGTGGTGCCGGTTTCGCCTGGCGCGCGGCCCTGGCGGCGCTCATTGGCATAGGCCAGCGCTTGCTGGTAGGCGCGTTCAGCAATGGCCACGCCCTGCAGCGCCACGCCAAGACGGGCATTGTTCATCATCGTGAACATGCAGGCGAGGCCCCTGTTCTCCTGCCCGATCAGATATCCGGTGGCGCCGCCCTTGTCTCCGAAGATCATGGTGCAGGTGGGCGAGGCATGGATGCCGAGCTTGTGCTCGATGCCGGAGCAGCGCAGGTCATTGTGCGCGCCAAGCGAGCCATCGGCATTGACCATGAACTTCGGCACCAGAAACAGCGAGATGCCGCGCGTGCCGGCAGGCGCATCCGGCAGGCGCGCCAGCACCAGATGGATGATGTTGTCGGTCAGATCATGCTCGCCATAAGTGATGTAGATCTTGGTGCCCGTGATCTTGTAGCTGCCATCTGCCTGTGGTTCGGCCTTGGAGCGAAGGGCGTTCAGGTCCGAGCCCGCCTGCGGCTCGGTCAGGTTCATGGTGCCCATCCACTCGCCGGAGACGAGCTTGGCGAGATAGATGCGCTTGAGGTCGTCCGTGCCATGGGCATGCACAGCCTCGATGGCACCGGCTGTCAGCAAGGGCCCGAGCGCAAAGGCCATGGAGGCAGAATTCCACATCTCGATGCAGGCGGACTGCACCAGATTGGGCAGGCCCTGACCACCAAAGGCTTCCGGCGCGGGCAGGGCATTCCAGCCTGCTTCTGTCCAGGATTTGTAGGCTTCCTTCCAGCCCGGCGGTGTGGTGATCCGGCCATCCTTGAGCTTGGCGCCATGCGTATCACCCACGCGGTTGAGCGGCGCGATGACGTCATTGGCGAATTTGCCGGCTTCTTCGAGCACGGCCTCGGTGAGATCATCCGCCAGTTCCGGTGCCAGCCCATCCGCGATCAGCCTGTCAAGGCCCGCGACATGGCGCATGGTGAACAGCATGTCGTCGACGGGGGCACGATAGGTCATGGCTTGACTCCCTTGGTGGCTGGCCAGCTTCGAGGCTGGACCTTCGCCAGGCTTATCATTGACGCGGACGCACCGGCGGCACTATCCGCTTGGCGCTGCATGTCGGTCATCATGCCAGCGCTCGCGGTTCAGCGCCACAGGATGTGCAGAATAGTTTATATATGAACTGTATTGGATCAATCGCCTTTCCAAAGCAAGGTATCACGACACATGATTTCAGGCGGACGACAAACAAGGCTGATTGCCAGTGACCGCGAGGGAATCTCGGAGGCTGCAGCCTGTTTGCGGGCGGGCGGCCTCGTCGCGCTGCCGACCGAGACCGTCTACGGCCTGGGCGCGGACGCGACGGATGGCCGCGCCGTGGCCGGCATCTATGCCGCAAAGGGCCGCCCCTCCTTCAACCCGCTGATCGCGCATGTCGCGACGATTGACGCGGCACGGGCGCAAGGCCTTTTCGATGCGCAGGCGCTGGCGCTGGCCAAGGCCTTCTGGCCCGGACCGCTGACGCTGGTGGTGCCGGTGTCAAACGGCACGACGGTGTGTGATCTGGCGCGGGCGGGGCTCGACAGCGTGGCGTTGCGCGTGCCGGATCATCCGGTGGCGCTGGCGCTTCTTCAAGCAGTTGACCGCCCCATTGCCGCGCCCTCGGCCAATCTTTCGGGCCACATCAGCCCCACCACGGCCAGCCACGTTCTGGCCGATCTTGATGGTCGCGTCGATCTGGTGCTCGACGCGGGGCCGACCGGGATCGGCGTCGAATCGACCATCATCGCCTGCC
>JAYWHQ010000415.1:0-9287 GCA_043777655.1 Allobosea sp.
CAAGGACATCCGCCTGCGTACCGCTGTACCTGTGGCCTGGGTCTACATGACCGGTTATGCCATGGCCGACGGCTCGGTGCATTTCCGCCCCGACGTTTACGGCTGGGACAAGGTGGGCGGCAGCGTCACCGCCAGCCAGTCTCTGGTGCAGTGAGGCCTTCACCGCTCGCCAACCGCGTTCGGCCAGATGGCGCGCTGGTTGCGATGATTGAACGCGGACTTTTGTTTGGCAATCGTGGCGGGCGCTTTCATGATTCCGCGAGCTTCACCGTGAAGGGGCACCCCTGGGCCTCCCGGCAATGGATCACCTGCGTCACCGCCTTCAAGGCGCGCCAGCGCGTCGTCTGGCAGTCGGGCTACACCGAGCTGTTCTTCTGCGACGAGGTGGTGGCACTGGCGGCGGGGCACAGGCCCTGCATGGAGTGCAGGCGGCACGCGGCCCTGTCTTACCGCAGCACGCTGGTGGAAGGGTTGGCTTTGAATGTCACGCCCCTCTTTCCCGAGATTGACCATTTGCTGGACGGCCAGCGCCGGGACGGACGTTCCAAGCAGATCACCTGCATGCACGCGAACGATCTGCCGGATGGCGCCATGATCCGCGATGCGGAGGGTAAGTTTCTGGCGATCAGGGGCGACACAGCGCTCGTCTGGTCACCTGCCGGGTACGGCACAAGCCAACCCCGCCCCACCGGCCTCGTCGATGTGCTGACGCCGCCTGCCTCAGTTGCCGCGCTGAAAGCGGGCTACCAGCCCCTTTGGCACGATACGGCCATCAATCAGGGCGAGCCCGGTCATGATCGCGCCCATGCCCCAGATGTGGCGCGGCAGCAGCGTCTCGCCCAGAAAGGTTGAGCCGAGCAGGATGGCGCTGACCGGGATCAGGAAGGTCACCAGCCCGACATTCGTGCCGCCGGCTTTCTGCATGATGCGGAAGAAGATGGCATAGGCCAGCGCCGTCGAGATCAGCCCGAGTCCGAGCACGGCCCCCAGCGTTGTTTGTGATGGCATGGTGAGGTTCGAGAGCTGGCCGCTCAGAAGCATCACCGGAAACAGCATCAGGCTGGTGGCCGTGACTTGTCCGGTCGCCGTGACCAGCGGCGGCAGCGCGCGGAAACGGCGCCCGAAATACCCGGCAAATCCATACGACATGGCCGCAGCCAGCACAGCCAGCTGCGGCAGAAGGTTGCCGCCAAGGCCGCTGAGCGCATCTGGTCCCATCAGAATGGCGACGCCAACCAGCCCGGCGAGAATGCCCATCACCTTCAAGGCCGTCAGTCGCTCATTCTCCCCCCAGATATGCGCCACCAGAACCGCGAAGAGTGGGGTCGTCGCGTTCAGGATCGAGGCGAGGCCGCTGGAAATCTGGGTCTGGCCCCAGAAGATCAGCGAGAAGGGGATGAGATTGTTCAGAACGCCCATGCCGAAAAAGGCCGCCCACATCTGGGTGCCGACCACCATCGAAAGCCCCATGATTCGCACGACGGCATAAAGCGTGGCGGCAGCCAGCATCACGCGCGACAGCACGATCATCAGCGGCGAAAGTTCCGCCAGTGCAATCTTGGCGAAGAAGAACGATCCACCCCACAGCACGGAGAGGATCAGCAGCAGCATCCATTCGGTCGCGCCCATGCGGAGCGGTGGCTGTGTCATGTGTGTCGCGCTTCCCGGTTGTGAGGCGCGACACTAGGAGTGCCGTTCAGTCCAAACCACCCGATTTCTGGAATGAATCCGTTCAGTTTCGCAGATGTTTAATCAGACCTGCCGCGTTCATGCAGGCTCTGCCTCGCGCTTCGCCCACATCTCGCGGAAAGCGGGGCGGGCGTGGCAAGCATCGAGCCAGGCTTTCACGTGAGGTGCCTCGGCAAAAAGCTCGGGTGCGGAGACAGCACAGCGGATGACTTCCGCCACATTGAGATCGGCCATCGTGAAACGCCCGCCGACCAGATGGCCATCCTTGGCCAGCGCTGCATCGAGCACGGCGAAAGGCTTCCTCAGAGTGGCGATCGCGGCTTCAGCCGTCGCGGCGACGCGTTCGGCGACAGGCTTGGCGACACGGTGCTGCATGATGGCGAGCGTGTGCGCCTCGCAGGTATTGGCGGCCCAGAGCGTCCACATGGTGAAGAGGCCCTCTTCGCCAATATCTTTCGGCGCCAGCGGCCCACCTGCCTTGCGTGCGAGATACAGGTTGATCGCGAGCGACTCGTGCAGCACCAGCCCGTCATCATCGATGGAAGGCACCAGCCCGTTCGGGTTGACCCTCAGAAATTCGGGGCTCTGCGTGTTCAGCATCGCGCCAGCCGCAGGCGACGCGCCGGGCACGCGGTAAATCTGGATCACCGGTACTTGCGTGAAGGGCAGACCGAGCTCATTTGCCGCCCAGATATTGCGCGCGGCGCGCGAGCGATAGACGCCATAAATCGTGAGGGCCATGGGTGTTCTCCTTGAGCGGGCAGGGGGCTGTTTGAATTCCGGAAAGGAGATCGCACGCAGGCTTCACGTGCGGCAATGTTTTTCAGTCTGCAGCGGCGCATGGCACCTGCGCGGCCCGCGCAAAGGCAGAGCTGAAATCAGCCCGCCTGGCGCAAGGTCTCGCGGGCAATGATGACGCGCTGGATTTCCGAGGTGCCCTCATAGATGCGTGTGATCCGGGCATCGCGCGCGTAGCGCTCGACGGGATAATCGCGGCAATAGCCAGCGCCGCCATGCAGCTGGATGGCCGTATCGGTGGCGCGGTGGGCAGCCTCCGAGGCGAAGAGCTTGGCCATCGAGGCCTCCTTTGAGAAGGGCTCGCCGCGATCCTTCTTTGCGGCGGCATCGAGGATCAGCAGGCGCGAGGCGTGCAGGTCCAGCTCACGGTCGGCGATCATCCATTGCAGGCCTTGAAAATCGGCCAGCGCCTGCCCGAACTGGCGGCGCTCCTTCACATAGGATTTGGCGGCATCCATCGCAGCGCGTGCAATGCCGAGCGAGACCGCCGCAATGCCGATGCGCCCGCCTGCCAGTTCGGCGACAGCGGTGCGGAAGCCATCATTCTCACGCCCCATGAGCGCGGAGGTTGGCACGCGGCAATCCTCGAAATGCACGATGTTGGTGGCAGAACCGGTCTGGCCCATCTTCTTTTCGGCCTTGCCGATGGTCAGGCCGGGCGTGTCTGCCGGCACGAGAAACACCGAGATTCCCTTGCCCTTGGGCGCTGATGGATCGGTGACAGCCCAGACCACGAACAGTCCGGCATATTCGCCGCTGGTGATATAGAGCTTGCTGCCATTCAGCACATAATCATCGCCATCACGCCGCGCGGTCGTGACCATGCCGGCGGGGTCGGAGCCCGCGCCGCTTTCTGTCAGGCAGAAGGCGCCCGCTGCAAAGGTGCCATCGGCGAGCTTTGGCAGATAAGCCTGCTTCTGCGCCTCGTTGCCGACAGCCTGCACCACTTCGCCCACCATGTTCGTGACCGAGACAGTGACGGCGGTCGAGGCGCAGGCATAGGCCAGCTCCTCGATGGCGAGCGCGAAGGCGACAGTGCCAGCCTCCGTGCCGCCAAAGCTCGCCTGCATGTTCAGCGCCATGAAGCCGTTTTCCGCCAGCATCTTCAGGTTGGCGAGCAGCCCTTCGCGGCCAAACCCCTCGTCCAGCAAAGCTGCATGCGGCGCCAGCCTGTCAGCGGCTAGCTTGCGCGCCGTGTCACGGATCATCTGTTCTTCGTCGGAAAGATTGAATTGCACGGCTGACCTCACTTTTGCCGAGACGATGCCCTGTCCGCGAAGTCGGTGCAATGCTGTGGTCGGGCCAATGCCAGTTGCGTGTCCATGAACGGTGCCCCATTTTGCGCGCATGAACCGAAGCGATGCCCTGCCAGCAACTGATCTCCACCTTCGCGCAACGCAACCTGGCGACTATGGCTGGATCATCGCGCGCCATGGCGAGGTCTATGCACGAGAATATGGCTGGGACAGCACATTCGAGGCGATGGTGGCAGAACTCGTGGCCAGCTTCATCCGGACGCGCGACCCCGCCCGCGAGCGCTGCTGGATTGCCGTGCTCGGTGGCGAACCTGTCGGTGCCATCTTCTGCGTCCGCAAGGATGAAGAGACCGCGCAACTGCGCATGCTGATTGTCGACGAGAAGGCGCGGGGGTTTGGCGCAGGTGGTCTGCTCGTGGACCAGTGCATGGCGTTCGCCCGGCAGGCTGGCTATCGCCGCATGACCCTATGGACCAACGACATCCTTACCGCCGCACGCAAGCTCTATGTCTCACGAGGCTGGAAATTGACCGCGAGTGAGCCGCACAATTCTTTCGGTGTCGATCTGGTCGGCGAGACCTGGGAGGTCGTGCTCTAGACGGCCAGAGCCCTCAGCCCGCCAGCACCCGCTGCGGTGGGAAGGTGATCTCCACCAATGTGCCCTCATTGCGCGCGCTGGTGATCGAGAGCGCCGCGCGGTTGGCTTCCACCAGCGCCTTGGTCAGCGGCAACCCAAGGCCTGTGCCGCCCGCCTTGCGCGTGGTCTGCACCTGACGGAACGGCTCCAGCGCCAGCGCCAGCTCCTTCTCGTCCATGCCGATGCCGGTGTCGCGCACGCGCAAGATCGCCTCGCCTTTGTCACCAAGTGCGGTCGAAACGATGACCTGCCCGCCCGGATCAGTAAACTTCACCGCATTGGACAGGATGTTGATGACGATCTGCCGGATAGAGCGCTGGTCGGCAACGACCGGCGGCAGTTTCGGCGCCAGTCCGGAGCGCAGCACAACGCGGCCACGCTGCGCCTCTGGCTGCAGCAGCGCCACGGAAGACTGGCAGATGTCATTGAGGTTGACGCTGACGAAATCGAGATCAAGCTTGCCCGCCTCGATCTTGGCCAGGTCGAGCAGATCATTGACGAGGCTGATGAGATAACCGCCGGACTCGTGGATGTCGCGCAGATATTCCTTGTAGCGCTCATTGCCGATGGGCCCGAAGCGCTCCTCAGCCATCACCTCGGAAAAGCCGATGATGGCATTCAGCGGCGTGCGGATTTCATGGCTGATCTTGGCCAGCACATCTGATTTCTGCGCGCTTGAGCGCTCCGCTGCCTTGCGGGATTCAACCAGCTCGGACTCGGCCTTTT
Source organism: Allobosea sp. (assembly GCA_043777655.1). Lineage (GTDB taxonomy): Bacteria > Pseudomonadota > Alphaproteobacteria > Rhizobiales > Beijerinckiaceae > Allobosea. The sequence goes on from JAYWHQ010000415.1 coordinate 5,107, forward strand.
TCCAGGATGTGACATCACGCAGTACGGCGCAGAACTTCAGTTCCGGCGTCTCGGCAATGCGGCCCATGGTCATGAACAGCGGCACGCGACCACCCTGGCGCACGCGGCCTGCGACCTCGCGGCCATCATTCATCAGTGAGGCAACGCCGCCGCCCTTCAGGCCTTCAAGATAGTCGAGCGCAGGCGTGAAGCTTTCGGGGGCCAGCAACAGCGTGAACAGTTCTCCGGTGACCTCGCGCTGGTCATAACCAAACAGGGCTTCTGCCGAACGGTTAAGCGCCAGAATGCGTCCGCGCTCGTCCAGCGTGACCACGCCGTCAGTGGCCGTATCGAGCATCGCCGTCAACTCGTTGACGCGGCCATCGCGCTGGGCAATGTCCATCCCCAGCGCCTCGATCCGAGCTGACTGGTCAACATCACCGACCGCCTTGCGGAAGGACATCAGCGTGGCAGGCTCGCCCTGCCAGTTGACCGGAGAGAGTCTGGCCTCGACGACCAGATCATCGCCTGCCCGGTCGACCAGCGTCGTCGTGCCGCCTGCACCCGCGCCACGGATCAGGCGCGTCAGCCCGCCGCTCGCCTTGATATCGGCCACATCCGTAAAATCGAGCAGGTCGAGCAGGGTGCGGTTGGCATAAAGCGCCTCGTCACCTCGGTTGACCAGCACGCCGATGGGCACGCGGTCCAGCAGATCAGCAAAGGAATGGCCGAGCCGCGCCGTGCGCGTTGCGAGTGTGGGGGGCTCTGCAACTGGCGTGATTTCCGGAATGCTGGCAGCCAATGGCACAACCGGATCGGCAACCGGAAGCGCCGGACCAGGCGGCATAGCGTCTGTCGGCCCTCGAGCAGCAGACAGGTCCTGGGCCGCCTTGGCATCGAACGAAAGCCTGGCTTCCGGCAGCGGGTCTCCCTCGATCCGGGCGCCCAGCGCCTTGGCTATCTCGCGAAACGCATTGCGCTCGGAAGGGCTCAGCGAAGCCTTGGCGGGCTCCAGCATCGGGCGGACGCCTGCCAGATGGCCATTGTGCAGCGCTACGACATTGTCACTGACGGGTGCGCTGGGTGGCTGCTTTGGCTCCACCGGGAACGAGGTCACGACGTTCGTCTTGACCGACGGTTGTTCTGCTTGAGGATCATTTTCAGGTGGTTTGTCAGGTGGCTTGGGTGCAACGGGTTCGCGTTCCGGTGTCTCGGCGACCTGACGCAGCTCAACACCACGCACGAGGCCAAAGCCACGGAAACCGGCAAAGACACCGGCGGCATCCAGTGCAGGCGATGCCGACATCTCGGTTGCCAGCACGCCACTGCGATCAGCCAGCAGCCAGCGTGCCGGAACGGCATTCCATGTTTGCTGCCGCGCAAGGGCCGCGGCCAATGCGCCATCATGATCTTCCAGCGCCTGTCCGAGCAGGCTCCTCCAACTGCGTCCGACGAGTGCGTCTGCAGGCAGCCCCAGAGCGTCAGCCAGGGCCGGGTTGATGCTCCGCAGTGTGCCCGCCGCATCACTTTCCCAGACAAAACGGCGCAGGCCGGGCGTCTTCGCCGGAGTTGCGGCGAGAATTTTCAAGTCAGGAGGCGGCAATGCCTCAACGCGCATCGCGCCCGAGTTCGGAAGCGCTGCAATGTTGTTTGGGGCATCTGGCTTCTCGTCAGAAGTCACCGACTTTGACTTTGCCGCAGCTGCCGTCAGCAGCACCTCGTCGCCACGACCATCCGGCATCAGGCGGCAGGCGCAGGTCACCAGCGAAGCAGTGGCGCCGGGTATCAGCCGCAGACGCTCGAGCCGAACACCGGCGCGTGGTGCCAGGCCTTGGCCGAGCTGGCGAAGCCGTGTCCGTGCGGCCGAACCCGCATGGTCACGGGCAATTGTGACATCGCTGCCCAGCAACGCCACGCCAGCCTCGTTGGCATGCAGCAATTCACCCGTTTCCACCGACCAGAACATCATCGCCCCGCCTGCAACAAAAGGCGCCAGCGCGGAGTCCCGCGCAGCCTCTGCGATCATTGCATCCCAGTTTGTGCTGGTGTGGCTCATCAATCGTCTCGGTTGCGACAGGTATTCTGCCGATGCGGCACGGTCTTTATGCCTAACAGTTCCTTAATAGCGCGGGGCATTGGGTGAATCCAAGCCCTTTGGCTCGCTGTGCGCGGCCAATGCCCAACACCGTTAACAGGCGTATGCACGGCTTGATTTTGCACTGCACCAATGATATTGCACTGCACCATAATCCATGAATGTCCATGGGTTCCCAATTCCGGAGAATGTCATGAACACGAAGAGCCCGTTTGAAGTGCCAGCCGAAATGCGCGATTTTGCCGAAAAGAGCGTCGATCAGGCCCGCAAGGCGTTTGACGGTTTCATGGGCGCTGCCCAGAAGGCCTCCGAGCAGGTTGTCGGCTCCACCGAGTCCGCCCGCACCAATGCCCAGGACATGACCAAGAAGGCCATGACCTATGCCGAGACCAATGTCGCCGCTGCGTTCGATCTCGCCCAGAAGCTGGTGAAGTCGAAGGACGTGAACGAGATCATGCAGCATCAGGCCGAGTTCCTGAAGGCACAGATGGGCTCGATCCAGTCGCAGATGAAAGATCTCGGCACTGTCGTGACCGAAGCTGCCGCCAAGGCCACCAAGACCAAGTGATGTCGAATGGTGTGCACGCAGCACATTGAACAACACGGAGCCGCCGGTGGCGGCTCCGCAGTCAAACAACCCAAATGTTCAAGAGACCCAGCCCGCGCGGATGGCGTGAACATCCGGATTATTTTCAGGAGATGTCATCATGTCGAAGTCTGAGCTGCCCAAGGCTGCCGTAACCAAGCCCGCTGTGGTGAACCATGGCAACGCCAAGCCCAAGGTCAGCCTTGCTCCCGTGACCGCCCTGTCGAAGGTAGCGCCAGGCGACATGCCGGTTGTGGCAAAGCCCGCGCCCATCGCCAAAGTTGCCGTTCCTGCAGCGGTTGAAATCAAGCCGGTGGCAAGCCAGGCTGCGGTAGCACCATCCGTCAAACCTGTCGTCGAGGTCGCTGCCGCCACAGCAAAGGCCGCCGCATCCAAGGTTGATGTTGCAGAGGTCGAGGTTCTGAAGGCTGAGGCCGTCAAACCCGCAGCGGCGAGGATTGAGACAACCGTCACGCCAATTGTCGTTGTCAAAGCGCCAGTCTCCAGCACCGTTGCTGCCAAACCAATCGTTGCCAAGCCTGTTGCTGCCAAGCCTGTCGCTGCCAAGCCGGCTCTTGCCAAGCCGGTTGCCACCGCAGGCAGTCCTGCCTTCAACGGGCCGGTGATTGACACATCTGCCTGGTTCGCTGCCAGCCTTGCGGCTGCCAGGGCGGCCTCAGCCCTCCAGGCCAAGATGCTGGACCATGCCTGCGCGGAGCTGGCCTCCACGCTTGAGACGGTCGAACAGTTGGCCCAGCAGAAGTCGGCATCCGATCTGGTCATTGTCCAGTCGAAGGCGTTTCGCCGCTCGTTCGAGTCGCTGACGTTGCACCTGACCGATCTCGGCAACACCGCGCGTTCGACTCTCAAGGTCGGCTGATCGCGGCATTGACGGCAACCCCTCGCAAGAGTGGTTGCAATCGTGATGACCTCGCACTAGGTTCCGCCGCGCTGGCCCTGAGGGGTCAGCGAGGTCACCGTGCAGCCATAGCTCAGTTGGTTAGAGCGCTAGATTGTGGATCTAGAGGTCCCCCGTTCAAGCCGGGGTGGCTGTACCATCACCTCCGCACCTTGTCGCGAGGTGGAATACCCCCCATATCCGGGAAGTCGGCAGGGTGATCCTGCTGTCACGGGGTGCTGCTTCCTTGCAGGCTCCGTTTCCTGCCAGAGGTGCCTTCCGGGGGCTTCGAATGACACGCCAGCCTTTGCTGTCTCATCCCTTCATGCTGGGCTTCGACGAGATCGAGCGTGCGCTCGACCGTGTCGCCAAAGGTGCCAGCGAAGGCTATCCGCCCTACAACATCGAGCGTCTGCCGCGCACGGCTCATGAGCCCGAGCGCCTGCGCATCACGCTGGCCGTCGCCGGTTTCACGCGCGATCAGCTCGATATCACGCTGGAGGAGAGCCAGCTGACAATCCGAGGCCGGCAGGTGGATGACAAGGCGCGCCACTATCTGCACCGCGGCATTGCCGCGCGCCTGTTCCAGCGCTCCTTCCTGCTGGTCGTTGGCATGGAGGTGC
>JAYWHQ010000416.1:0-9287 GCA_043777655.1 Allobosea sp.
ACGGCGCGCTGCACCAGAAGCCAGGAGGCGATCTGCATCAGCCGCGTGGTGAGGCGCATGCTCTCGGTGGCATAGGTCAGGGCGCTGTCACGCTCAAGAAGCTTGGACTCCTCCCGGCCGGCACCATCAAGATAGACAGCCGTCTCTTCGACAAGCCCCATGCCTTCCTTGAACAGCACCTTGAATGCGTCGGAGCTGACGAAACTGCGGGCAAAAGACACCGGGGCCACTTCCGGTGCGGCACGAAACATCAGGACATCACTCATCTTGCACTCCGCTCTGGCACAGGGACGCGCCACAATGGGACAGCGTCGTTGGTCTTGGAGCCAGTGGAGCAAGGATAGCGCCGCACAGGGTTTCGTGCGCTGGTAACGTTCGATTAAGGTTAACAGCCGCGCTGGACCAAAAAAAGAGCCGCCAAAGCGGCTCTGGTGAGTCAAAACAGGGAGGCGTCAAACAGAGTGGACAGGAGCCACTCGATGTCCAGAAAACTGAACACGATCATTCATACTTTGGAATCGTTAAGGAAAGGTTAACGTCAACCATACTGGCAATGCATTAGGCGCAAAACTCAGCTCGTCTTGCCAAAAACCGCGTCTGCTGCCGAGCGTGAGGCGTTTTTGGCCGCGCGCGCCATCTCCAGCCGGATGATCTCGGCCCGAAGGATATCGATACGCTCATCAAGGTCACGCACGGCCAGCATGGACACATCCTGACCGATCTGATGCACCTGCTTGGGGCGCGGCAGATCATCATCCGTTCCGAACACCGACATGGTCGCTTTCCTCTTCTGTTCTGAAACACGTTCTCTCACAGACAGAATAACCCCGGCACGAGGTGATTGTCACCGGCCAGGCAACGTGGCACGCCAGTGCACCGCCCTTTGCCAGCACGGAAAGCTGACGCCATGCCCTTGCCCTCACAGATGCCAGCCATCGGTTTTGACGCACCCGGCGGCCCGGAGGTGCTCGTGCTGCAGTCGCGTCCTTTGCCGGTGCTCCAGACGGGCCAGATCCTGGTCAAGGTGGCAGTCGCAGGCGTCAACCGGCCTGACGTGTTGCAGCGCATGGGTGGCTATGCCCCACCGCCCGGCGCGCCCGACATTCCGGGCCTAGAAATTTCAGGCGAAGTGGTCGCGCTTGGCGAAGGCGCCAGCCGCTGGCAGATCGGCGACAAGGTCTGCGCATTGGTGCCGGGCGGAGGCTATGGTGCCTATTGCGCCGTGCATGAAAGCAATGCGCTGCCCATCCCGCATGGCCTTAGCCTGCTGGAGGCGGCAGCCCTGCCAGAAACCTATTTCACTGTCTGGAGCAATGTTTTCGAGCGTGGTTCGCTGAAAGCGGGCGAGACCCTGCTGGTCCATGGCGGCACATCCGGCATCGGTACCACCGCCATCCAGCTGGCCAAGGCGTTCGGTGCCAAGGTCATCACGACAGCTGGCTCGAACGACAAATGCGCCGCCTGCCTCGCGCTGGGGGCCGACCATGCCATCAACTACCAGACTGAAGACTTTGTGGTGGCGACCAAGGCCGCAACCGGCGGGCGCGGTGCCGATGTCATTCTCGACATGGTCGGGGGGGACTATATCTCGCGCAACCATGAGGCTGCGGCCATCGATGGCCGAATCGTTCAGATCGCCTTCCTCAAAGGGCCCAAAGTCGAGATCGATTTCCGCCGCCTGATGATGAAGCGGCTGACGCATACGGGTTCGACCCTGCGCCCGCGCCCTGTCAGCGAAAAGGCCGTGCTTGCTGCCACGCTGCTGGAAAAAGTCTGGCCGCTGCTTGAGGCCGGCCGCTGCAAGCCGGTGATCTATCGCAGCTTCCCGCTGACGGAAGCAGCTGCAGCGCATCAGCTCATGGAAAGCAGCGCCCATACCGGCAAGATCATGCTGACAATTTGAGCCTGCTCCGTCCAACATGCCAGCCTTGCCGATGGACAGACCCGGCAACGCTGCCTATAACGCGCTCATCCCATTCATCGTCGATGTTGCGGATGGGCGGCCTGAAAAGGGCCGCCCGGTGCAAGAGAGACATTGCCTGAAACGCTTTGACGAGAAGCCCCACCGGAGAGGTTCGCGCCCATGTCACAGATCCCGCTGATGCCCAAGGCAACCGCCGTCTGGCTTGTCGAGAACACTTCGCTGACCTTCGAGCAGATTGCGGAGTTCTGCAAGCTGCACCCGCTCGAGGTGAAGGGCATTGCCGATGGCGAAGTGGCCGTCGGCATCAAGGGCCTCGACCCTTTCAACACCGGGCAGCTGACCCGCGAGGAGCTGGAGCGCGCGCAAGGCAACCCGGCCCATGTGCTGAAACTGGCCGAGCGCAAGGTGCGCGTGCCGGAGATGAAGCGCACCAAGGGCCCGCGCTACACCCCGGTTTCCAAGCGTCAGGACCGCCCCAATGCGATCCTCTGGCTGGTGCGCAACCACCCGGAACTCAAGGACGCACAAGTCATCCGCCTGATCGGCACCACCAAGTCGACCATTGCGCAGATCAAGGATCGCTCGCACTGGAATGCCGCCACATTGCAGCCGATCGACCCTGTCAGCCTCGGCCTCTGCACGCAGATCGATCTCGATTTCGAGGTCGGCCGCGCCTCAAAGGACAAGCCTGCCCCGGTTGAAACCGGCGCGACCCTGATGTCGGTTGAAGCGACAACGGCTCCTGTGGCTGCGACCCCAAGCCAGCCCTTCGCTGACATGAGCGCCCCCAAGCGCGAGGTGGAGCCCGCGATCAATGCCGACTCTGTCTTTGCCAAGCTGAAGCAGCTGAAGCGCGACGACGACGCCTGAGTCACGCTGCCGCAGGGGGTTTAAATGGCGCTGACCTTCACCTTTCTCGGCACGGGCGCGCCGCCTGTCAGCCTGCGCCGGGCAGGCCCCTCGCATCTGGTCCAGGCCGATGGCTGCAAGGTGCTGATCGATTGCGGCTCGGGCGTGACACAGCGACTGGTTGCAAGCGGTCACAAGGGCGCCGAGATCGATGCGCTGATCGTCACCCATGAGCACTCGGACCATCTGGTCGATTTCTATCAACTGGTGGTGTCGAGCTGGCATCAGGGACGCGCACGGCCCTGGCGCGTGCTGGCGCCCATGCCCGCCTTGCTGAACATGCAGGGCCAGTATGAGGCTTTCCGCCGCGAGCGCGAACTGCGCATCCGCTTCGAGAGCCGCCCTTCGGCGGTCGGCCTGGAGGTGCAGTTCGAAGAGTTGCAGCCAGGTCCGGTGTCAGGCCTTGGAGGGCTCTTGGTCGAGGCTTTCGAAGTGGATCACGCGCCCGTCGCGCCAGCTTTCGGGCTCAAGTTCTCGCATGAGGGCTCAAGCATTGTCTTTTCGGGCGACACACGGATGACGCCTGCGCTGGAACTGGCGGCGCGCGGAGTCGATCTGCTGGTCAGCGAGATTTTCGTGACACGTGAAATGCCGGTTGTGGCGGGTGTGCGCACACGAGAATCGGTTCTGGCGGTCGCCAGCTATCACATCACCCCGGCAGAAGCGGCAGCCCTGGCCAACCATGCCGGTGTCAAGGCAATGGCTTTGACCCACGTCGTGCCGCCTGCCGCCGACACGGGAGCCCTCCTGCGCGAGATCCGCGACGCGGGCTATGCCGGGCCGCTGCTGGTTGGCGAGGACACAATGTCGATCACCGTGCCTGAGCGTCTGATTCGCTGGAACGGCGCGTCCATCGGCTATTGATCGTCAAGCCATCACGCCTTTCAGCGTGAGCGCCTGCGCAATCTCGTCCAGCACCGCCGGGTCATCGATCGTCGCTGGCATGGACCATTCGTCACCATCCGCGATCTTCTTCATCGTGCCGCGTAGGATTTTGCCCGAGCGCGTCTTGGGCAGGCGCTTGACCGTGACCGCGAGCTTGAAGGCGGCTACCGGCCCGATCTTCTCGCGCACCAGCGCCACCAGCTCCTTCTCGATCTCGGCTGGCGTTTTCACGATGTCACCACGCAGCACGACGAAACCGCAGGGCTGTTCGCCCTTCAGCGCATCCTTGATGCCGATGACCGCGCATTCCACCACGGCGGCATGCGAGGCCAACACCTCTTCCATCCCGCCGGTCGAGAGTCTGTGGCCCGCAACATTGATGATGTCATCGGTGCGGCCCATGATGAAGAGATAGCCATCGGCGTCGATGAAGCCTGCATCCGAGGTGTTGTAGAAGCCCGGAAACGCCGCGAGATAGCTTTCCCTGAAGCGGTCATCAGCATTCCACAGGGTTGGGAAGGCACCCGGAGGCAGCGGCAGCTTGACAACGACCGAACCCATCCGGCCCGCAGGCACAGGGTTGCCCGCCTCGTCGACGATGCGCACGTCATAGCCGGGCATCGGCACCGTGGGCGAGCCGTGGCGCACCGGCAACATGCCTAGGCCCAGCGGATTGCCAACGATGCACCAGCCGGTTTCCGTCTGCCACCAATGGTCGATCACGGGGCGCTTCAGGATCGTCTCGGCCCAGACCAAGGTGTCAGGGTCCGCCCGCTCGCCCGCCAGGAACAGCGCGCGGAACCTGGACAGATCATAGTTCGCCATCAACCCGGCGTCCGGATCATCCTTGCGGATGGCGCGGAAGGCTGTCGGGGCGGTAAACAGCGTCGTCACGCCATGCTCGGCAATGACGCGCCAATAGGCCCCTGCATCCGGCGTGCCCACCGGCTTGCCTTCGTAGAGCAGCGTGGTGCAGCCCTTCAGCAGCGGCGCATAGACGATGTAGCTGTGGCCGACCACCCAGCCGACATCGGACGCCGCCCAATAGACCTCGCCGGGCTCGACGCCATAAAGCGCATGCATCGACCAGTGCAGCGCCACCATATGACCGCCATTGTCGCGCACGACGCCCTTGGGCTTGCCCGTGGTGCCGGAGGTGTAGAGCACATAGAGCGGATCGGTCGCCGCCATCTCGGCGCAAGGTGCCATCCGGCCTGTGGCCTTGGCACTGGCGACCATTGCGCGCCAGCTCCGGTCGCGCGTCGCATGCATCGAAGCGTCCGCCTCAGGGCGCTGCAACACCAGGCAGGCCTCGGGCTTATGGGCCGACAAGGCAATCGCGCCATCCAGCAGCGGCTTGTATTCGACAATGCGGCCGGGCTCGATGCCGCAACTGGCGGTCAGGATAACCTTCGGCGTTGAATCATCGATGCGGGTCGCCAGCTCCTTGGCGGCAAACCCGCCGAACACCACCGAATGCACCGCGCCGATACGCGCGCAGGCCAGCATCGCAAAGGCCGCTTCCGGGATCATCGGCATGTAGATGATGACGCGGTCACCCTTGCCGACGCCCAGCTCCTGCAACACGGCACCCAGCGCGCCCACCTCGGTGAGAAGTTCACTGTAGGTGATCGTCTGCTTGGTCTGGTTGACGGGGCTGTCATAGATGATGGCTGCCTGTGCCCCGCGCCCGTCACGCACATGCCGGTCCACCGCATTGAAGCAGGTGTTGCAGGTCGCGTCCGGAAACCAGCGCCCGGCCGCGCCCTGACTTTCGTCAAAAGCGCGCTCCGGCGGCCTGATCCAGTCGATGGCTTGCGCCGCCTGCATCCAGAAGGCCATCGGGTCGCTCTGCCAGGCGGCATAGGTCTCGTGGTAGCGGCTGTCGGTGGCGTGTGTCTTGGTGCCTTGGTTTTTGGTGCTCATGGCGCGGCTCCCTCTGGAACTCAGGTTGCGACCGCTTAGCCAGTGAGGCAAGGGCTCGTCGAGAGAGACTTTGGGCGGGAGGTGCCCTTGCAGGTCGCGTTTGCAGGTCTTTGAACAAGCACCTAACAATTGCCGATCCATAAGGCAGAGGGTTGCATTCGATTGGCGTCATTCCGGGGCATCGCATCAGCGATGAACCCGGAACCCATACGCACCGTCATGGCGAGCGTGAGCGAAGCCATCCAGATGGCGCATGTCGCGAAGACTGGATGGCTTCGGCATAGGCCTCGCAATGACGGATGAAGCTCACGACCAAAGGTGTTTATGGGTTTCGGGTTCGGCTCACGCGGCCCCGGAATGACGAGGAATGCGAGGATTGATCGATGACAAGGCCCCATCATTTTGACAACCAGCTGCATCGTAACCCGGCCAACTTTCAGCCGCTGACGCCGCTGACCTTTCTGGAGCGCGCGGCTTGCGTGTTTCCAGACCACACGGCCATCATCCATGGCCCGCTCAGGCGCAGCTATGTGGAGTTCTATGCTCGCTCGCGCAGGCTGGCATCAGCTCTGGCGGCCCATGGCATCGAGCGCGGGGACACCGTGGCGGTGATGCTCGCCAACACACCGGCTGCGCTCGAATGCCACTATGGCGTGCCGATGACGGGTGCCGTCCTCAACACGCTGAACACGCGGCTGGATGCAGCCATCATCGCCTTCTCGCTCGATCATGGCGAAGCCAAAGTGCTCATCACCGACCGTGAATTCTCGAAAATCATCGCGCCCGCGCTGGCTTTGGCCAAGGTGAAGCCCCTCGTCATCGACTATGACGATCCCGTCTATGACGGGCCGGGCGAGCGGCTGGGCGAGGTCGAGTACGAGGCGTTCCTCGCCAACGGCGATCCGGATTTCGCCTGGCGCATGCCGGATGACGAATGGGACGCGATTGCGCTGAACTACACCTCGGGCACCACCGGCGACCCGAAAGGTGTCGTCTACCACCATCGCGGCGCAGCCCTTCTGGCCACCTCCAACATCGTCACCTGCGGCATGGCCAAACACCCGGTCTATCTCTGGACGCTGCCCATGTTCCATTGCAATGGCTGGTGCTTCCCCTGGTCGCTCTCGATTGTGGCTGGCACGCATGTCTGCCTTAGGCAGGTGCGGGCCAAGGCGATGTATGACGCCATTGCCGAACATGGTGTCACCCATCTCTGCGGCGCACCCATCGTGATGTCGGCGCTGCTCAATGCATCCGCTGACGAGAAGCGGCATGTGCCTCACCCGGTCGCGTTTCTCACAGCCGCTGCGCCGCCGCCTGAAGCCGTGCTGGGCGCGATGCAGCAGGCCGGTTTCGAGGTGACACATCTTTACGGGCTGACAGAAACCTATGGCCCCTCCGTCATCAACGACTGGCACCGCGACTGGGACACGCTCGATGTCGCAAGCCAGGCGCAGAAGAAGGCGCGCCAGGGCGTGCGCTATCTGGCGCTTGAAGAGCTCGACGTGCTCGACCCGGAAACCATGATGCCCGTGCCGCGTGATGGCACGACCATGGGCGAGGTGATGATGCGTGGCAATGTCGTGATGAAGGGCTATCTGAAGAACCCGAAAGCCACGGCTGACGCCTTTGCCGGCGGCTGGTTCCATTCGGGTGATCTCGGCGTGCGCTATCCTGATGGCTACATCCAGCTGAAGGACCGCTCGAAAGACATCATCATCTCGGGCGGGGAGAACATTTCCTCTATCGAGGTGGAAGACGCGCTCTACAAGCACGCCGCCGTGCAGGCCGTCGCCGTGGTGGCGCGGCCCGATGACAAATGGGGCGAGACGCCTTGCGCCTTTGTCGAGCTGCGGTCCGGCGCTTCCCTCAGCGAGGCCGAGGCCATCGCCTGGTGCCGCACCCTGCTGGCAGCCTTCAAATGCCCGCGCACCGTTGTGTTCACCGAGCTGCCCAAGACAAGCACCGGCAAGGTCCAGAAATTCCGCCTGCGCGAGCTGGCAAAGGCACTATAGCCGCAAGAAACTGTCATTCCGGGGCCGCGCAGCGGAACCCGGAACCCATAGCCACCCATCGAACATGCTCGCGCGCCACCATTCGCGTTCAAACCGGCATAAATCGCGCTTATGGGTTCCGGGTTCATCGCAAGCGCGATGCCCCGGAATGACGAACGAACTTCGCGCGACAGATATGTGCTCTAATGCAGCGTGCGACCCGGCAATGACGCCTTCACCCGTGCAATCTCGTCCTTGAGCAGCAGTTTCTTTCGCTTCAACTCGGCGAGACCGAGTTCGTCTTTCGCAGGATTGGTGCTGGCTGACTGGATGGCTTCTTCCAGTTTGCGGTGCTTGCGCTCGAGTTCGGAGAGATGGGTCTGCAGCGACATCAGGGGCTCCTGTTGATTGGACCACGCAATGAGTGTGACACAACCATGACGGCCTGTCTCGCACCTGTCTCGCAGTGCAACATGGGTTTTTGAAATCGACCTTTTGATGATCTTTCGCATTTGGGTGGCTGTTGAATCACAGGGTCCAGCTTCGCCAAACCGGGCACTCGCCTCTTGCGGCAAAAGCCCGGCTTGACCATAGTCCGCAGCGATTTGGGCGAAGGCGAGGCGGCACTGCGTGGATGATCCCCTGACAGAAGCGCAGATTGATGCCTTCGAGGCAGAGTTGCGCCATTTGCGTGAAGAGCACCGCGATCTCGATTTCGCCATCGATGCGCTGGAAAAGATGGGCGCAACCGATCAGCTTCAGGTGCAGCGGCTGAAGAAGCGCAAGCTTCACCTGCGTGACCGTGTCGCCTTCATCGAGGACCAGCTGACGCCGGACATCATCGCCTGATGGCGATGCGCAGCGCCTTCTGCGCATAAAGCGCTGCATCGGCAGCGGCATAGGTGGCAGAGGCAGACGTCCCGGGCTTGAGCGCCGCAAAGCCGAACGAGGCCTTGGCCACGAGCCTCTCGCTGACAAGGACAAGCGGGGAAGCAGCCATTCTAGCCTCCAGCTCTGCGATCTTGGCTGTCGTTGCCTCAGGGCTGATCTGCCACAGAATCAGCGCAAATTCGTCACCGCCCACCCGTGCCGCAATGTCGGACGCGCGGATGCTGGCCAGAAGAATCTCCGCCACATGGCGCAGCACGGCATCACCAGATGGATGGCCCAGGCGATCATTCAGCCGCTTGAGGCCATCGAGATCGGCCAGAACCAGCACCGCTGGCTGACCATAGCGCGCCTGCAGACTGACCGCGCGTGCCAATTCCAGATCAAAACTCCGGCGGTTGAGCAGGCCTGTCAGCCCGTCTTCCCGCGCCAGCTTTTCAAGGGCTGCGATCTGTTCGCGCGCTTGTGCCAACTCACGGCGCAGCACGGCATTTTCTTGCTGGATATGCGTCGAATCGGGCACGTTCATCGTGTCAGAAATGCCATGCACAGCGGGCATCGTCGAGATTGATGGGCTCCGCGCGCCGTGAGTGATGGCCAACCGGGCTGCAACCCTTGCCTTTGACGCCGCGCACGGTCTACATGCGGCGCTTGCTGTGACCCGTTGCGAGCTGCCCGAAATGGCCGAATCCCGACCCACTGTCGCCGTCATCATGGGCAGCCAGTCCGACTGGACCACCATGCGGCATGCCACCGAAACG
>JAYWHQ010000417.1:0-2725 GCA_043777655.1 Allobosea sp.
CGCACCTCGGGATCAATCGTGATTGCCGGAACAGAGCCGGCTGTCTGCCAAGTGGTCACGAGCAGCAGGGTTGCTGCCACGGCCAGCGCCGAGGCCAGCACAATCGGGAACAGGCCTGGCCCGACAGCCATGCCCGCCATGCGCGGGAAGCTCATGGCCTCAAGGATAACAAAGGCAGCCAGCCCAAGCAGGGCAAGCGCCAGCAATCGCTCGTTGAAGCGCATTGAAAAATCCGATTAGCAGAGGTGAGAGAAAAGGTGAGGCGGCGCGAAGCCGCCTCACACAGTGACAAATCCTGAGTGGGGAGGTTCGCTCAGGATTTGATCAGGCCCAGGGAGGCCATCGTTGTTGCCATGTCCTTGTCGAGCTGGATCTGCAGCACCTCGAGATCGTTCGGGCCGCCGTAGTTGATCGAGAAGCCACGGCCCCCGGCAAATGTCTGCCAATCGGGCGATGCGAGGATCTTCTTCACGCTCGCATCGATCCGCGCCACGATGGCTGGATCAACGCCTTTGGGGCCCTGAAGCGAGATGAAGGAGGTCAGCTCCCAAGCATAGCCCTGCTCGCGCACGGTCGGCACATTCGGGAATTTCGGATTGCGGGTCGGACCCATCACGGCCAGCGCCTTGAGTTGCCCGGCCTCGACCAGTGCAGCGGATTCGCCTGTCGATGCTGTCACGATGTGGATGCCGCCTGCCAGCAGTTCCTGCGCCGCGCGCGCGGCACCTTGCGAGGGAATCCACGGCGCGGCATTGACGTCAACGCCGGCGCTCTTCAGCAGGCCACCCATGGCAATGTGCCAGATGCCGCCCTGTCCGGTGCCGGATGCCTTGTACTTGCCGGGGTTCTTGCGGATGTCCTCGATGGCATCCTTCAGGCTGTTCCATGGGCTGTCCTTGGCCACCTGAAAGCCGGCTTCGGTGCGGTTCAGCAGCGAGATCGGCGTAAAATCTTTGTGGGTGAGCTTGGTCAGTCCGGTCTGGTGCATCATGGTGATCTCAGCCGTGACGGCACCGAACGTGTAGCCATCGGCCACTGAGTTCGCGATGGCCGAGTGGCCTGTCACGCCGTTGCCGCCGGTCTGGTTGATGACGTTGACGGCGACACCAAGGTCCTTCTCGAGAAAGCTCGCGAGAGTGCGCATGTGCGCATCGGTGCCACCCCCCGCGCCCCACGGAACGATGATGGTGATCGGCCGCTGCGGCCAGGCCTGTGCCTGTACGGCAGGGGTGAGAGCGAGAGAGGCGGCAAGGCAGCAAGCCCCAGCCAGAGCTGTGCGACGATTTATCATGAGCGTTCCCTTAAATGATTTTCTTATCTGGATTAATATTCCAGATTGATTTTCGCTTTAATCAGGTCAGGCATGACTGTCAACAGCCCTGCGCTGTGGAAGGCATGGAAAACGGAACAACGGAAAGCGGGAAGATGGATTGGAGCGCCGTCGCTTGGGCTGTTTCCACGCGTTCAGAGGAGGGAGATCAGCTCTGCGCGTCCTTCCGGTTCAGGCGCTGCTCTTGAGTGCGGGAGCCTCAGCCAGAAGCCATTTCGCCAGAATATCGACCTCGGCGCGCTGGCCATGATCCTGTGGTCGCGCAAGCCAGTAGCCCGAGGCGCTGGCAAAGCTCATCTCTTCCAGCGCGACCAATGCCCCGTTGGCCAGCTCCTCGCCCAGAAAACAGCGTGGGATCAGTGCAAAGCCGAGACCTGCGACCGCCGCCCTGACAATCACGGACATGTAGCCGTAGCGGATGGTGTGAGTAGGCACAGCGCCGCGCAGCCCGTGCGCTTCGGTAAACTCGGCCCAATAGGCTGGCATCTGGAAATGCTGCAACAGCGTGAGCTTCTGGACATCCTGTGGCACAATGGTGCTGCCATGCCGCTCCAGCAGCATTGGCGAGCAGACGAAGGCCATCTCGCGCCCGAAAAGATATTGTGCGGCGAAACCCGGCCAGCTCCCCTCGCCATGGCGGATGTCGATGTCAGGCTCCTCGCTCTCGTTCTCGGAGACATAGTGCGTGAACTGCACATCGATGTCCGGGTGAAGGGCCGAGAATGCAGGAAAGCGCTGCATCAGCCAGCGTTCTCCCACAATCGCCAGCATGTGCAGCCGGACAGGGGCCGCCCTGTCGCGCCGCTCCAGCAGTCGCCGGTGGCCGCGCGTCAATTGTTCGAGCGCCGCTTCGGCATAAGGCCGATAAAGCTCACCGGCCTGCGTCAACGCCAGCCCATATGGCTTTCGCTCGAACAAGGCACAGCCAAGGTTGTTTTCCAGCAGCAGCACCTGTTTCGAGACAGCGCTCTGCGTCAGATGCACGGCCTCCGCCGCACGCTGCGTGGAACCGGACCGCGCCACAGCCGCAAAGACGCGCAGCGAGGTGATGGATGGCAGATTGGCTTCATTGCCCATGAATGTTCTGGCCCATAGGTATTCCATTTTCGACTAGGCGGCAGAAATCGTTTCGTTTGCGGCGTTGGCCGTCAAGCGCAAAACTGATGTGCATGAAAGAACTCGCATGAACCAGCCAACTCGTCTCTGGGGCGGTCGCTTCCGCAAGCCGCCGGATGAAAGCATGATGCGGCTGTCAAGCGCCGCAATTGCCCATGCCCGCCTGATCCCCCATGACACGAGGGGCGGCATTGCCCATGCCGGCGCCTTGCTGAATGAGGGACTTCTGAGCGAGGCTGAGCACGGCCAGATGGTGGCTTGCCTGACCTGCATCGGCAT
>JAYWHQ010000418.1:0-9277 GCA_043777655.1 Allobosea sp.
TTGGTTTTTGTCTTAAAACAGCAATATTGATAAAAAATTACCAAGGTCATTCCTGAAAAGTTTTAGAGATGCTGACCAGTCTGGGTAAGCGCTATGCCCGGCGCTACACGGGGCTTTGAGGCGGCATGGCGAAGAACTCGGCCACCTATATCTGCCAGTCCTGCGGCACGGTTTATCACCGCTGGCAGGGCAAATGCGATTCCTGCGGCACGTGGTCCTCGCTGGTCGAGGAAGGGGCCGCGCCGCCTGCGCCGGGCGGGCGTGGCGCGAGCCGCAATTCGGGGCGTGGCCGCGTGTTTGCTCTGGAAAATCTCAAGGGCGAGACCCGCAACGCGCCGCGCATCACATCCGGCCTCGGCGAGCTTGATCGCGTCACAGGCGGCGGCTTCGTGCCCGGCTCGGTGCTGCTGATCGGTGGCGATCCCGGCATCGGCAAATCGACACTGCTGATGCAGGCCTGTGCAGCGCTCGCCAAGCAGGGCCACCGCGTCGTCTATGTTTCGGGCGAAGAATCCGTCGGCCAAGTGCGACTCAGAGCGCAGCGCATGGGCTTGGCCGATGCGCCGGTGGAACTCGCAGCTGAAACCAATGTCGAGGACATTGTCGCGACGCTTTCGCAGGGCGAGCGGCCGCGCCTGGTCATCATCGATTCGATCCAGACCATGTGGTCCAGCGATGTGGAAAGTGCGCCCGGCACGGTCACGCAAGTGCGCGGCAGTGCGCAGGGGTTGATCCGCTATGCCAAATCCGGCGGCTCCTGCCTCATTCTGGTGGGCCATGTCACCAAGGATGGCCAGATCGCGGGCCCCCGTGTGGTCGAGCATATGGTCGATGCCGTGCTGTCCTTCGAGGGCGAAGGCGGCCACGCCTTCCGCATTCTGCGCGCGCAAAAGAACCGCTTCGGCGCCACTGACGAGATCGGCGTGTTCGAGATGACCGGCATGGGCCTGAGCGAGGTCACCAACCCGTCGGCGCTGTTTCTGGCGGGGCGTGATCTCTCGGCGCCGGGGGCGGCTGTTTTTGCCGGAATGGAAGGCACGCGGCCTGTGCTCGTCGAGTTTCAGGCGCTGGTTTCGCCAACCAACCTCGGCACGCCGCGCCGTGCGGTCGTGGGCTGGGATTCGAACCGGCTGGCGATGGTGCTGGCCGTGCTGGAAACCCATGGCGGCATCCGGCTTTCGGGCCATGATGTCTATCTGAATGTGGCAGGCGGCTTGCGCGTGGCCGAACCTGCGGCGGACCTCGCGGTCGCGGCTGCACTCGTCTCGTCGCTGACAGGTGCCGTGCTGCCGGGCGAGGCGGTCTATTTTGGCGAAATTGGCCTTTCGGGCGCCATTCGCCCCGTCTCGGTCACGCCTGCACGCCTGAAGGAGGCGGCCAAGCTGGGCTTTGCGTCGGCTTTCCTGCCATCCGCTGGCAATGAATCCACGGAGGCAGGCGGGCTGTCTTTGCGCACCATCAGCCATGTCGCCGACCTCGTCGCCGGGATTGCGGCCTCGGCACCGCGTCGTGAGCGCTCGGATGGGCGCGATGTGTCTCCCAGGCAAGGCGGCGGCCGTGGACCATCATCCTCGAGGGGACAGGCAACCTCGCGTGCAAATGACTTCGAGCCCTAGGTGACGGGACAGGTTCGAGCCGCTATAGCGTCTCTCACGGTGTTGCCCTTGCATGGGCAAGGCCCTCTTGTCGTCTGGACCAAGCGAGCGGCCCGCCAATGCCTGTAACCATTCTCGATCTGATTGTTGTCGGCGTTGTGCTGATTTCAGCGCTTCTCGCTGCCGTGCGGGGTTTCACGCGTGAGGTGCTGGCGATTGCATCCTGGGGTGCTGCTGCGGCCGTAGCGTGGATTTTCCACCCGCAGCTGCTGCCCTTTGCTTCGCAGCACATCCCCAACAAGACCGTGGCGCTGGTGGCAGCGATTGCGGTGCTGTTTCTCATCACGCTGATCGTGGTGTCTCTGGTAACGGCGCGCATCTCGGATTTCGTGCTCGATTCGCGTATTGGCGCGCTTGACCGCACGCTTGGCTTCATCTTCGGCAGTGCGCGCGGGCTGCTGCTTTGCGTGGTGGGCTATCTGTTTTTCACGGCGCTTGTGCCCGAGAAGATGCAGCCTGTCTGGGCGCGTGAAGCCAAGTCGCGCCCGCTTCTGGCCGAAACCGGCAAGACCATTCTCGGGATATTGCCGCAGGATATCGATTCGGATTTTGTGAAGCGCATGCTCAAGACGCCGGAAGGCGACCCGGCCGAGCCATCGACCGAAGAGCCGAAGACGCCCGCGACGCCTGGTGCAACCCCTGCGCCCAAGCGGACGGAAGCACCTGGAACGGTCGACAGGGCCGCCCTGCAACGCACGATTGATGCATCCAAGCCCAAGCCATGAGCCAGTCCAAGCTGTTCAAATCTTGATCTGGATCCTGCCTTGAGCGAGGCGTCAGGCAGCATGGTGACAGAGTTGTGAACAGGCCAGATCGACCCGTCTGTTGACGTGAGCTACGCCCGGCATGACATGCCGTGGGTTAGAACTTGAAGACGGAAAGGCTGCTGCCATGCGCGAAAACCCGTTGTTGACGGATTTTGATCCGAATGCGGACCGGCTGCGTGAGGAATGCGGCGTTTTCGGCATTTTTGGCCACGCCGATGCTGCAGCACTGACGGCGCTTGGCCTGCATGCGCTCCAGCATCGCGGCCAAGAGGCCGCCGGCATCGTTTCTTTCGACAATGGCCGCTTTCACTCCGAACGCCGTCTGGGGCTGGTGGGCGACACCTTCTCGGATGCGAGCGTCATCGCGAAGCTGAAAGGCACGCAGGCCGTCGGCCATGTGCGTTACTCGACCACGGGTGAAACCATCCTGCGCAATGTGCAGCCACTCTTCGCCGAACTGTCTGGCGGTGGCTTTGCTGTCGCTCATAATGGCAACCTGACCAATGGCCTGAGCCAGCGCCGCGCACTGATTCAGGACGGTGCCATCTGCCAGTCCACCTCTGACACCGAGGTGGTGCTGCATCTGGTCGCGCGCAGCCGCAAGAGCCATTTCGTTGATCGCTTTGTCGATGCGCTTCGCCAGATTGAGGGGGCCTATTCCTTTGTCGGCATCACCAACAAGAAGCTCGTTGGTGCGCGCGATCCGCTGGGCATCCGTCCGCTGGTGCTGGGCGAATTGGATGGCGCCCCAATCCTGACATCGGAGACCTGCGCGCTCGACATTCTGGGCGCGCGCTTTGTGCGCGAGGTCGAGAATGGCGAGGTGATCGTCATTTCCGAAGACGGCATCGAGAGCCACAAGCCTTTCCCGCCCGTGACCGAGCGGCCCTGCATCTTCGAATACATCTACTTCGCGCGGCCTGATTCCATCATGAAGGGAGAAAGCATCTATGCGCGCCGCAAGCGCATGGGCGCCGAGCTGGCAGCAGAGGCGCCTGCCCGCGCCGATGTCGTGATCCCGGTGCCGGATTCGGGCGTGCCCGCAGCCCTCGGCTATGCGCAGGCCAGTGGCATTCCGTTCGAACTCGGCATCATTCGCAACCACTATGTCGGCCGGACCTTCATCGAGCCAACGCAGAAAGTGCGCGAACTGGGCGTGCGCCTGAAGCACTCCGCCAACCGCAGCGTGGTCGAGGGCAAGAGCATCGTGCTGGTCGATGATTCCATCGTGCGCGGCACCACCTCGTTCAAGATCGTGAAGATGATGCGCGAAGCCGGCGCGCGCGAGGTGCATTTCCGGATTTCCTCGCCGCCGATCACGCATCCGGACTATTACGGGATCGACACGCCGGACCGCGAGAAGCTGCTGGCTGCCACCCATACGCTGGAGGAGATGCGCGCCTTTGTCGGTGCTGACTCGCTTGCATTCCTGTCGATCGACGGCATCTACCGGGCTATGGGCCATGCGGGCCGCGACCCGGCAAAGCCGCAATTCACCGATCATTGCTTCACAGGCGACTATCCCACCCCGCTCACCGATCTCGTTGGTGAAGGCGCCAAGCAGCAATTGTCGCTGCTTGCCGAAGCAGGCTGATACCAGACCATGACAAGACCTCTTGAGGGCAGGATTGCGCTTGTGACCGGCGCTTCACGTGGCATCGGGCGGGCAGCGGCACTGGCCTATGCCTCGGCCGGCGCGCATGTCATCGCCATGGCACGCACCACCGGTGGGCTGGAAGAGCTGGACGACGACATCCGCGCCGCTGGCGGCACGGCCACGCTCGTTCCGGCTGATGTGACAGATGTTGAGGCCATCGAACGGCTTGGCCCTGCCCTGCTCCAGCGCTGGGGGCGGCTCGACATCCTGCTTGCAAACGCTGGCATCCTTGGCCCGCTGACACCGCTGACTCACGCCAGCCCGAAAGAATGGTCGCAGGTGCTGGATGTGAACCTCACAGCCAACTGGCGGCTGCTGAAAGCGTGCGAGCCTGCGCTGAACCAGTCCGCCTCGCCGCGCGTGCTGTTCGTCTCGTCAGGTGCCGCGCACAAATGCATGGCCTATTGGGGGCCGTATTCAGTGTCCAAGGCAGCACTGGAAGCGATGGCGCGCACCTATGCAGCCGAGACGCAAACAGGCCTGATGCGGGTGATGATGGTGAATCCCGGCCCGCTGCGCACGAAGATGCGCGCAGATGCGATGCCAGGCGAAGACCCGCTGAGCCTGAGGACGCCGGAGGATCTTGCGCCACATCTCGTGGCCATGGCTGCCGAAAGCTGGACCGAGACCGGCAAGATCTTCCACTTTCCGACCGAGCAGGTTCTCACCCCGCAAATGCCGGCTTAACGCCTGGTTTCTCCTCCCCCTGCAAGGGGGAGGTTGGGTGGGAGGTCAGTGGCGAGATATCTTGAACGTCAAGCCCGCGACCTATACCCCCACCCCAACCCTCCCCCTTGCAGGGAGAGGGAGAACAAGACGCGCAAGCGCGAGCTGACGTCTCGTGCTACTCCGCCCTCAACCACCGCAGCAACGCCACGCCATCGCCGCTCTCGAGCGCATCAGCAACGCGCTTGCCGATGGCCGCGCCGAACTTGTAGCCGTGGCCCGAGCAGGCCGAGACAGCTGTGACGCAGCCCATCGTGGCTGACAGGAACTTGTGGTCAGCCGTGAAGGTATAGGCGCAAGTCGCAACGCGCTTGACACGATATTCGCCAATGCGTGCGAAGGGCGGCGCGAAATAATCGCGGATGATCTCGCCTTCGCCCTCATGCGGCTCGCGCTCCACATCGGGTGCCATCGCGCGCTTGTGGACGCCAGCACCCACTTTGAGATCAGTGCCATCGACCGCCGGCAGCACATAGCCATCCACCGTGCCGCCGACATCGACAATGGCTGGGGCGCTGGCCCAGGCGGCCTTCAGGTCGTCAGGCGGATCGAGATAGGCGACGGCCGTGCGATAGGGCTTGAGCTGGCCAGCCAGCGCCGGGAACAGCTTCAGCGTCCAGGCGCCAGCCGTCACCACAATGCGATCAGCAGCCAAGCGCGTGCCATCGGCGAGCTGGACCATTCCCTTGTCGGCATCAACCGAGGCCACTTCCACGCCCGGTCGCAGGTCCACACCCTTGTCCGCCAGCCAGCGCAGCATGTCGGCGGCAATACGATCAGGAAACAGCGCGCCGCCCTCAGAGCTGAGATAGGCGTAGCGCAGCGTGGCAGCATCGAGGAACGGATAGCGCTTTGCAGCTTCCTGCGGCTCGAACAGCGCATAGGCCGTGCCCATCCGGTCCAGCCCCTCGCGGTATTCCTCGCCCTCGTCGCCCTCGGTTTGCGAAATGCCCATGACGCCGCATTCAGCGAGATGCGAGCGGCCAAAATCGGCCCACATCTCGTCCCATGCGCTGAAGGCTTCGAGAATGGTGCGGGCATAGCCATCGGCTTTGCCATAGGCGCGCCGGATGATGCGGTGCTGGTCGCCGGAGGCCGCATAGGGGTTGGGGATCGCGGGCGCCTGCTCAAGCAATGTGACCGCATGGCCGCGCTTGGCCAGCGCCCAGGCGGTCGAGAGCCCGGCGATACCTGCGCCAACGATGATGACCTTCATGGCAGCGCATGGCCTCCGGATGCCGGTATGAGATCAGGCATCCTGCCCTCAGGACCGGCCCTTGTCGAACGGGTTCTTGGTCGAGCGCATGGCCATGCGGATCGGCGTCCCCGGCAGGTCGAAATCCTGCCGCAGGCTGTTGACCAGATAACGCACATAGGAGGTCGGCAGCGCATCGAGCTGGTTGCCGAACAGCGCGAACGAGGGCGGGCGCGCCTTCACCTGCGTCATGTAGCGAATCTTGATGCGGCGGCCCGAAACGGCGGGTGGGGGATGGCTGCCCAGCACAGTCTCGAGCCAGCGGTTGATCTTGGAGGTGGAAACACGCCGGTTCCAGACCTCATACGACGAGAACACCGCATGCATCAGCTTGTCGAGCCCCTCGCCCGCAAGCCCCGACAGCGGCACGACCTGCACGCCCCTGATCTGCGGCAGCAGGCGCGTGGCCTCTTCGCGCAAAGTCGTCAGCAGGCCCTGCTTGTCAGCCACAAGATCCCACTTGTTCAGGCCGATGACGAGCGAGCGGCCCTCACGCTCGATCAGATCGGTGATCGACAGGTCCTGCTTCTCGAAGGGAATGGTCGCGTCCAGCAGCACGATCACCACTTCGGCAAAGCGGATGGCGCGCAGCGCATCGGCGACAGAGAGCTTTTCCAGCTTGTCCTCGATGCGGGCACGGCGGCGCAGGCCAGCCGTGTCAAACAGTTTGACGCCCCGACCCTTCCAGACCCAGTCCACCGAGATGGTATCGCGCGTGATGCCGGCTTCGGGCCCCGTCAGCAGACGGTCCTGCCCGATCATGCGGTTCACCAGCGTCGATTTGCCGGCGTTGGGGCGCCCGACAATCGTCACCCGCAGCGGCTTGTTGGGATCGTCATCATGGCTGGCCTCGTCGTCACCCAGCGGCGCGACATCGGCAAACGGGTCTTCGTCCTCGTCATCGGCATGCGGATCGCCGACATAGGGGATGAGCGCGTCATAGAGATCGGTCATGCCGTCGCCATGCTCGGCAGAGATCGGGATCGGGTCGCCAAGGCCCAGTGCGTAGGATTCGAAGGTGCCCTCATTACCCTTGTTGCCCTCGGCCTTGTTGGCCAGCAGGATCACGGGCTTGCCGGATTTGCGCACAAGATCGGCAAAGGGCTGGTCCATCGGCGTCAGGCCCAGCCGCGCATCGATGACGAAAAGCAGAACGTCGGCCTGCGCAATCGCAGCTTCCGTCTGCGCGCGCATGCGGCCAGCCAGCGAGACGCGATCAGCCTCCTCCAGCCCGGCGGTGTCGACGATGGTGAAGGTCATCGGGCCGATGCGGCCCTCGCCCTCGCGGCGGTCACGCGTCACGCCCGGGCGGTCATCGACCAGCGCGAGCTTCTTGCCGACCAGCCGGTTGAACAGAGTCGACTTGCCAACATTGGGGCGCCCGATAATGGCGACAATCGCGCTCAAGGGGCAACCGTCACAGGGCCGCCGCGCACCAGCGCCAGATAGAGATCGGTGCGCTGGCGCAGCACGGCAGGCGCGTCCTGATCGGTGATGATCGCGTCGAACCAGCGCCCGGCCTCGTCAAACTGGTTGGCCTTCAAGGCCGCCACACCCAGCATCTCGCGCGCGCTATGGCGCCAGACATTGGCGGGCACCGCCAACGGCTCAAGCGTTGGCTTCAGCTCCGCATAAGGCAACAGATCGACGCGCAACGTGCCAGCACGCAACCGCGCCAGATCGCGGAAGGTGGTGCTCAGCTTGCTGTCGGCGGCCAGGGCGTCAAAGGCCACAGCGCCCGCCGCGCCATCGCGCTTGGCGGTTTCGCCTGCCAGGCGGAAGCGCGCGACCAGCTGATAGCCCGGCGTGCCGGAAGCACCAATGGCCGCCAGCGCCGTCTCGGCATCTTCGGGCTTCGCATCACGGGAGGCCTTCAGCGCCTGCTCGAACTTCGCTCCAAGCGCCTGCGCTTCCTTGTTTTTCTGGTTGGTCCAGAATTGCCAGCCAGCCATTGCGGCAACGCTCAGAACGGCCAGCCCGATCAGGAGGTTGCCATAGCGGCCCCAGAAGGCCGACAGCTTGTCGCGCCGCACATCCTCATCAACTTCACGAAAAATATCGACCATGGTATCCCGGTTCCGGCGCGGGGCTTGCGCCCCGCTCGATTGTTGAGCCAGCGGTTAGCATGATGAGCGCGGGAAGGCGAGTGTTTGGGGCGCATGTGTCGCGACAGGCGCGGATACAGCGACTTCCGGGGCCGTGCAGCGTCAGCGGAACGGAACCCGGAAACCAGCACGGTAACTTGCCGCGAAAGCGGCGCCTGATGGTGCCACCGGCACATGAGGCGCTTCGCGAAGGGTTGTTGCGCTGGATCCCGGATCGGGTTCGGCTTCGCCTCACGCGTCCGGGAATCGAGTGGAGTGCAGGCCGCCAACTTCACCCCCGCTTGAGCAAGCTCCCATCCCCATAGGAATAGAACCGATACCCGCCCGCGATCGCATGCGCATAAGCCTCGCGCATCGTCTCAAGCCCGCTGAAGGCCGAGACCAGCATGAACAGCGTGGATTTCGGCAGGTGGAAATTCGTCACCAGGAGATCGACAGCGCGGAAGCGATAGCCAGGCGTGATGAAGATGGCTGTGTCGCCGGAAAAGGGCCGAATCGTGCCATCCGCATCCGCCGCACTTTCCAGCAGGCGCAGCGAGGTGGTGCCCACTGCGACGATGCGGCTGCCCTTGGCGCGTGCCGCATTGAGTTGAGCGGCGGTCCCGTCGCTGACTGTGCCCCATTCGGCATGCATCTTGTGGTCGTCGGTGTCATCGGCCTTCACCGGCAGGAAGGTGCCTGCGCCGACATGCAGCGTAACCGTCGCTCGCGTGACGCCGCGAGCTTCGAGCCGGGCGAAGAGTTCATCGGTGAAGTGCAGGCCAGCTGTGGGGGCAGCCACGGCGCCATCCTTCGCGGCATAGATCGTCTGGTAATCGGTGGCGTCCCGCCCGTCCGTCGCGCGCTTGCCGGCAATATAGGGCGGCAATGGCAACTCACCCAACGCCATGATGGCCTGATCCAGATATGGCCCGGCGAGCGCAAAGCGCAGGCTCACTTCGCCACCTTCGCCTTTGGCGATCACTTCCGCCTCCAGCCGCGAGGCCTCGCAGGCGACGCCTTGCGCCTGATTGCCAAAGCGAACCGTCTCGCCAACAGCGACCCTCTTTGCCGGGCGCGCAAAAGCCAGCCAAGTGTCGGCGCTTTCGCGCTTGTGCAGCATGATCTCGATG
>JAYWHQ010000419.1:0-9250 GCA_043777655.1 Allobosea sp.
TCAACCGGAGCCTGACTGTATCCGACGACGCGGGCAAAATGCTCGGAAGACTGCACGGCAAAGCGCGAGCCGAACAGCGCGATGTTGAGCGAGACATCCCCCGGCGTGACAGTGCGCGGTGTGGCGTGGCGAATGATATCTCCGAGACGGAAATCTTCGAAAAAGCGGCCTGCGCTGGTCTTGGCGCTGGTCCTTGCCGTTGTCTGCCCGGTCATGGTGAAGGTCCGCTCGCAGTCAAACGGCGTCAGAAGCGACCGCCACCAAAAATCTCGAACACAATGTTGCGCAGGAAGATCAGGCCGATGATGAGGATGATCGGCGAAATGTCGATGCCGCCCAGATTGGGCAGTATCTTGCGGATCGGACGCAGCGCAGGCTCGGTCACCTTGTAGAGAAATTCGCCGATCCGATCGACGATCGGGCTGCGCGCATTGACCACGTTGAACGCGATCAGCCAGCTCAGGATCGCCGAGGCAATCAGGATGTAGATGTAGAGATTGATGAGCGTGTCGAAGAGCCAGAGAATGGAGCGCATCGGTCTGAGCCAAAGTCCTGAGGGCAAAGGGCGCGCGTCCAGATTGACAGCCGCGCGGCGCAAGGCCTACAACGCCCGCGCCTTGGGGCTGTAGCTCAGATGGGAGAGCGCTGCAATCGCACTGCAGAGGTCAGGGGTTCGATTCCCCTCAGCTCCACCAGGGCCTTTCATGTAATATCCTCAGGTCCTGCGGCGCGGGCTCGTTCCCGCGCGTGGCGCTCTGGCCGCGTCAGCTCGTCTGCACTTGCGGTATCACCTCCCCAGCAAACCAAAACCCTCGAGGCATGCCCCGGGGGTTCAGCGGTTCGCCAAAGCTTGTGAGGTTGGAGCTCAGCGGCAGACCACCTTGGTGCCGATGGTGACGACGCGGCCGGTGTAGGCGTCGATGCGGCGGATCGGCTTCTCGAAGCATTCTTCCTGGGCCTCGTAGGAACCGACCGTCTGGAAACCATGGCCATAGTGGCGGCGGGCCTCATAGCGCGGCTCGTCGATGTAGCGCGGCTGGGCCTGGTAGCGCGGCTGCTGGGCGTTGACGATGGCGGCTCCCAGCAGGGCGCCACCGATGCCGGCGGCAAAGCCGATGGCGGCATTGGTGCGGCGGCCATCCTTTGCGGATGCTTCCGTGGTCATCATCGGGGCAGTGGCCAGGGCGGCAGTGGCGATGGCGGCGAGAGCGAACTTGCGGGTGATGGTGCTGGTCATGGTCGTGGTCCTTCTGGGTTTGTCCGGCGAACCGTTCCGCCGATGAATTGACCCTAGGCCCGACCCACACCCCGCGCTGTTCCGCAGGGAACAGGGGGGAAAGATTTGTGAAAACAATCGCCAGCCCCGCCAGATCGACCCAATACAGGCCTGCCTTCTGGTGAGCCCGCATCAGGGTTCGGCGACCGTATAGACTTCAAGCGTGCCGACACCCCGCACATCTGTCACGCCCAATGGTCTGAGCCTTGACCTGATGCAGGCTGCTGCGGTGCCCGGCCCGATGCAGATCGTGGTGCCAAATGTCTTGTTCAGCGCCTCGAGCCGTGCTGCCACATTCACCGCATTGCCATGCGCCGTGTAGTCGAGCTTGGTGGCAAGCCCGATATCGCCCACCACCGCGTCGCCCGTTTCGATGCCGATGCGGGTGCGGCCAAGGCCGATCTGTCCGGCGAGGCCCTCGTGGCGATGTGTCTCCGACCAGCGGGCGATGTCCATTGCGCAGGCGACCGCATGATCGGCATGCGCCTCCATGTCGAAGGGCATGTTGAAGAACGCATGCACGGCATCGCCGACAAATTTGTCGATCATGCCGCCATGGCGGATGATGATCGAGGCGACGCCCTCGAAATAGCTGTCGAGCACGAGGATCAACTGCTCCGGGCTGACTCTGTTCGCGGTTGTGGAAAAGCCCTCGATGTCAGTGAACAGGGCCGTGATGCAGCGCCGCTCGCCTGCGAGCTTCAGTCCATCCGGCGCGGCCACGATGCGCTCGACAACACCGGGAGCGAGATGCTGCTCGAAGCGGCGGCGAAGGACAGCTTCTCGCCGCCGTGTCTGGGCATAGGCACCGCCGGATGTCGCGAGAAAAGCGCTCGCGAGCGCTGCGACGGAAGGGATCAGGTCAATCAGCGTGTCTTTTGCGGCAAGCAGGCAGGTGGCCATGAGAATGGCACCTGTCAGCAGCACAATGGCGCCGAGGGCCTTTGCCGGACGCATTGCCAGCGTCAGCCAGATGGCGGCGCCCGCACAGATGATCGCCGCAAGGATTTCGAGCGCGGTCGACCACGACAGGCGCATGGGCGAAATGCCGGCCATGATCTGCCACGCGGCGCGGGCATGCAGGTCAACCGACGGGGTCAATGGCCCGAACAGGCTTGGCCTGAGCCCGCCCAGTTCCGGCGCAGATGCGCCGACAAAGACAATTGCCCCCTTGAGGAGGCCGGCTTCAACCCGACCTGCGATCAGATCAGCAGCCCTGATGCGCGCAATGGGCGGCCCGGCCGCGCCCGGCAGCAGACGCAGCATGCCGCCAGCTGACAACTTCACCTCGGCATCTCCTGCAATCAGGGTGAGGCCCGGACCTGTCGCGAGATAGCCCGATGCGTCTGCCGCGACACGCACCGCTTCGGCAGCGAGCCCCGGTGCCGTCCTTGAACCCACCCTGACCAGCATGGGCACGCGCCGGATCACGCCATCGGCATCACCCGGCAGTGAGGCTATGCCCATCCCTGCAGAAACCTCGGCAAGTTCGCGCAGCGGTTGCTGTGCGCCACGGCTTTGCCAGACGCCGCTCAGGTCTGCCGCATCGCGCACCAGCACCGGCGCTGTTTCGCTCAAGGGATCGCCTTGCGGATCGAGAAGGGCGGCAATGACGGTGGGGCGGTTCTGGAGTGCCGCAACCAGTGCAACGTCACCGTCGGGCAAGGTTGCGGCAATCTCCCCAAGCGCGCTGTTGCCTGTCTCGCGTGCCAGCCGCCTGGCCACTGAACCCGGCGAACGCTGGTCTGGTCCGGCAAACACAATGTCGAGCGCGACCGCCTGCGCACCCTGCTTGAAGATGGCGTCCATCAATCCGGCAATATCGCCCCGTGGCCATGGCCAGGCGCCACGCTCGATCAGGCTCTCGCGGTCAATGTCGACGACAATGATCCTGCCCTGAGGCGCTGGCGAGAATGCCGATCGCCCGGCCTCCAGCGCCGTGTCGAAGAGCGCTTCGCGCACAGGCGTCAGCCGCTCGGCCAGGAGCATGGACAGCAGTGCAATGGCGAAAGCGGCCAAGAACCCGGCCAGTGCAGGCAAGCGAAGATGGCGGCTAGTCATCCGCCAGCCCGGCCACCTTGTGCAGCACATCGACATTGAACGTGATGCCATTCGGCAGGCGCCGGATCGCTCCCGCTTTTTCAAGCGACGAGAGCGCGCCATTCACTTTCGGGCGGCTCGCGCCAATCAGCTGCGCCAGCACAGACTGGGGCAGAGCCAGCATCTTTCGCCGGGCATCATCGGCCTTCTCGTCATCCTCGAATTCGGCCAGCAGGAGACGCGCAAGACGCTGCTCGACCGAGTGCAGGGCAATCAGCTCAAGCTGGTCGGTGGTCGCGCGCAGGCGGCGGCACAGGAACCGGATGACGCTTTCAGCCATGGCTGGCGCGCTTGCCATCAGCCGCGTGAGCTCGCGGCGGGTAAGCACGAGCGCCTCCACCGCATCAAGCGCAACGGCATCCGCCGAGCGCGGCGCCCCGTCCAGTGTCGACATTTCGCCCAGAAGATCGCCGGGCTCCGCAACCCGGACACTGAGCTCCCTGCCGTCTTCCGAGACAAGCGACAGCCGGACCCGCCCACGCGCAATCACGTAGAGCCGGTCTCCATCGTCACCGCGACCGAAGATCATTTCGTTGGCGGTGAAATGGGCGGTGACGCAGGCTGCGGCGCAGGCCGCCAGCTGGGAATCCGGCAGTCCGTTGAAGAGATCAGTCTGCCTGAGCAGGATTTCCGCGCTGGCACGCTTCGACATTGTAATGTCCTGAATGGGAACGCTCAGCGCACTTGCGCCAGCGCCGCCTGAATGCGGGCCTTGCCCCAGGCTTTCGGCGTTGTCGGTTCGTCGCCCGGCCGCGCAATGTCCGTGCCCTTGCCAGGCAGCACGACAACGCGCCTGCCGCCGCCCGTGACAGCGACGCTGCCACGCTCGACAAACACGCCGAACACGCCATTGCTGGGCCCGGCGAAGAAACGGGTGCCACGCACGGCAATGAGGCCATAGGCGGAGCGAACACTGATCGCGCCTTTCTCGCGCGCCGTGTCACGGTCAAAGGCCATGGCGCCTGCTTCCAGAACGATCACACCGCCGGCATTCACCAGAAAACGGTCGATGCGGATGCGCGCTTCCGATCCGAGCCTGAGCTCGGTCGCTGTCCCGAGCACGAGGCGCGCCCGCGCACCGGCCCCGGTCGAGACGCGGTCTCCGACGAAGATGTTTCCGGCTGTTGCGAGTTGCCGTATGGCGGCTTGAAGCTCTGCTTCCGCTTGTCCGCTCAAGGCTTGAACCGAGCCCGCCGGAGCAGGCTGGGCAAAAGCCGTCGAAGCAGGAACAAGGGTTGCGGCGAGTGACCCCAGCAAACATTGGCGACGATCAAGGCCAGACTCTGTCAAACGCGCCACCTCGAAGCTCCCCTGAAACAATGCCGGTCAATGTCGTGGATATGCCCTTCAGGCACCATAGCCCGGCGATTTTCCAAGGCATAGTGGCCATGGCAGACATGGTTCCTCAATTGGCTGCCAACAAACGGGGCTTGAGCCAGAAGCCATGGGCGGTCTAGATTTGCCATTGCTCTCCAGGGAAAAATCAAAGACATGCGCGCCTTCTTCCATCCCGATCAGGCCAGACACAGCCCGTTGCAATATGTCCGATTTGGCAAGATCGTCGCGCCAAAAGACTTGCCCGAGCGGACGCAGAAGCTGCTGGATGCGTTGTCGGCACGCGGCATCGTTCCAGAGTTGCCTCAGGCGGTGGGCACAGGTCCTGTGCTCGCGGTGCACTCGCCGGATTTTGTGCGCTATCTCGAGACCGCCTGGTCGCGATGGACGCAGTTGTCGGATCATGGGCCCGAGGTCTGGCCCAACACGTTTCCCTACTGGAGCGGACGTCCCGAGGAAGAGGCGCGTCCACCGTGCCGGGCCACAGCCATGGTTGGCCAGACAGGCTGGTATCTCGGTGATCTGTCCGTGCCGATGGGGCCCGGGACCTGGGGCTCGGTGCTGCGTTCCAGCGAGACGGCCGTTGCCGGAGCGGATGCTGTGCTGGCGGGCGGGCGCAACGCTTTTGCGCTGTGTCGCCCGTCTGGCCATCATGCGCGCAGCGACCGCGCCACCGGGTTCTGCTATCTCAACAACACCGCGATCGCTGCGCAGCGTCTGCGCACGCGCTTTGGCAAGGTGGCCATCCTGGATGTGGACGCCCATCACGGCGATGGCACGCAGCAGATCTTCTACACGCGCAAGGATGTGCTGACCGTCTCCATCCATGCCGATCCCGCTGGCTATTACCCCTTTTTCACCGGCTATGCCGACGAGCGTGGCTCAGGTGCTGGCGAAGGCTGCAACCTCAACCTGCCTCTCGCCCATGGCAGCGGTGGTGAGGCGATGGCGGCTGCGATGGCCCAAGCGCTTGAGGCCATCCGCTCGTTTGGCGCTGAAGCTGTCATCGTCGCGCTGGGTTATGACGCGCATCGGCTTGATCCGCTCACTGTGCTCAAGCTCGAGGCAGAGGATTTCGGCCGGATCGGTGCGCAGGTGAAGACGCTTGGCCTGCCTGTTCTGACCGTTCAGGAAGGCGGCTATGGCATCGAGGTCATTGGCGACTGCCTGGGTGCCTATCTGGATGGCGTGGTCTGAGCTCTGCATGGCAAGCCCGGCTCAGCCGGCAAAGCGCCCATCATAGTCCAGCACGGCGTTCATCAGCACCTGTGCCCCGGCAGCGCATTGTTCCAGCGTGGTGGACTCGGCCTCGTTGTGGCTGATGCCGCCTTCACAGGGAACGAAGATCATCGTGGTGGGAGCAACGCGCGCGATATAGGCCGCGTCATGGCCCGCGCCCGAGACGATGTCGCGCATGGAAAAGCCCGCTTGTGCTGCGCCTCTGCGGACGCTGGCGATCAGGTCAGGATGGAAATGCACCGCCGGGTTCTGCCAGATGCAGGCCTCGGTGAAGTCCAGCTTCAGCGGTGTCAGGATGTCCGCGAGCGCTTGTCGAAACGCAGCTTCCATCCTGTCGATGACCGCATCATCGGGATGGCGCAGGTCGACACAGAAGAACACCTCGCCCGGCACGACATTGCGCGAGTTGGGGCGCACCTCCATCAGCCCCACCGTGCCGACGGCCAGCGGGCCATGATCGGCTGCGATGGTGTTGATGGCTTCCACCATGCGTGCTGCGCCCAGCAGCGCGTTGCGGCGCAGATGCATGGGAGTCGCACCGGTGTGGGCGCTCTGGCCGGTCGTCGTCACCTCGTACCAGCGCACGCCCTGCACGCCGGTGACGACGCCGATCATCCGCTCTTCTGCTTCCAGGATCGGACCCTGCTCGATGTGCAACTCGAAAAAGGCGCCCAGCTTGCGCTGGCCTGTGCTTTCCTCGCCGCGATAGCCGATCGCATCGAGCGCATCAGAAAAGCTCTTGCCGTCCCGGTCCTGCCGGGTTGCGGCATAGTCGCGCGTGAAGGCGCCTGCAAAGACGCCTGAAGCGAGCATGGCGGGTGCGAAGCGCGAGCCCTCCTCATTGGTCCAGTTGATGACCTCCAGCGGTGCGTTCGTCTCGTAATCCAGCTCATGCATCGTGCGCAGCACCTCGAGCGCGGCCAGCACGCCCAGCACGCCATCGAATTTGCCGCCCGTGGGCTGCGTGTCGAGATGCGAGCCCATCGCGATGGGGGCGAGGTCGCTGCGGCGGCCGGCGCGACGGGCGAACATGTTGCCGCAATCATCGATGCTGACCGTGCAGCCGAGCGCCTCGCATTGCACCTTGAACCAATGGCGCACTTGCCGGTCTTCCTCCGACAGCGTCAGGCGGCAGATGCCGCCCTTGGCATTGCCGCCGAAGCGGGCAGTTTCCTGCAGCGAATCCCAGAGGCGCTGCGGATTGATCTGGAGGTTTGCACGTGCTGGCATCTTGTCCTCTGGCTGTCTGCCGCGAGGGCTTGCGGTGACTGCTCGGAAGCTAGCCGCAATCAGGCCGGTCAGGAAAGCTCAATCATCGCTCTTGACGGCAGCCTGCACCGCTTCACCAGCAGACATCGACACGGTGAGCGGGCCTGCAACTGCTTTCGGCCCGCGCTGCTTCGGCAGTTTCTCGGCGATGCCATAGAGTTGCTCACGGCGGTCCATCTCGCGCCAGACATCATCAGGCGCAATGCCCGCCTCGGTCCAGAGAACCACGAGGTTGTAGAGCAGGTCGGCACTTTCAAGGATCACCGCGTCGCGGTTGCCCTGTACAGCATCGAGACCAACCTCGACCGCTTCTTCGGCCAGCTTCTTGGCCATCTTGGCCATCCCTTCGCTCGCCAGCTTGGCGGTGCGTGAGAATGCCGGGTCGCGCCCGCGGGCTGCGAGCACGGATTGATGAAGCCTGATGACAGAATCGACCATGGATCAACAATAAGCACGAACGTATCGTTTGTGTGACAGAAATCTGTCGTCGGCTAAATTGTTTTTGCGGCGAATGGCGCAAAAACCTGCGCCACCTGCTCATAAACCGGGCGCTTGAACGGGATAATCAGGGCCGGTGTCTCGGCAAGCGCTGCCCAGCGCCAGGCGTCGAATTCCGGCTTGTGGCCACCTGGCGGGCTCAGCACGTTGATTTCGCGCTCGTCACCCTCGAAACGGAAGGCAAACCATTTCTGCGTCTGCCCCTTGTAGCGGCCTTTCCAGGCCTCCTTCGCGATGTCGACCGGCAGGTCATAGCTGATCCAGCCCGGCGCCTCAGCCAGAAGGGAGACCGAGGTCACGCCGGTTTCCTCGGCAAGCTCGCGCAGGGCCGCCGCCATCAGGTCTTCGCCAGGGTCAACGCCACCTTGCGGCATCTGCCACTCATGGCCCGGCGCCACGTGCTCGCGGAGCTTCTTGTTGGCGCGCTGCCCGATGAAGACGAGGCCATCTGCGTTGAACAATGCCAGGCCCACGCAGGGACGATAGCCTGCGGGCGGCGCTGCGGCTGCCTTGCTCACCGGATCGAGCCCGTGGTCGCAGGCCCGCGCCGGGCCGTTGCGCTGACCGGCACCAGCAGGATGCCTCTGGCCTCAAGCGTCCTCGACCAGCGCGCAATGCGATCGACCGTCATCGGCAGAGCGGTGGCGCTGCCAATGGCCAGGCCCTTCTCGCGCGCCAGCGTTTCCAGCCGCGCCAGTTCCCTGTCGATGGCATCAGCCCGCACCGTGGCGTCGATCACAAGATCAGCCTTCGCCACCGGCGCGCGGCCTGTGCCACTGCCCAGCAGGCTGCGGGCAGACGAGCCGTCATCGACCAGCATCAGGCCGCGCCCGGCCAATTCGGTGATGACGGGTTGCAGCGCCGCCTCGTCTGCGGTGAAGCGGCCACCCAGAAAATTGACGATGCCGACATATCCGGTGAAACGCGCCATGGACCAATGCAACCGCTCGATGTTTTCGCTGGCACGCGGGCCCGTCAGCAAGGTGTGGGGCCCTGGATCATTGTCTGGATAGTCGAAAGGCTCCATGGGCAGTTGCAGAAAGACCTCATGGCCCTCGCTGCGGGCCCTGGCGACGCTGCGCTCCAGCTCGCCACCATAGGGCGCAAAGGCAAAGGAGATCGGCCCCGGCAGCCTGGCGATGGCATCGGCAGTCGCGCTGGCGCTGATGCCGAGCCCGCCAACAAGGATGGCGATACGCCCAGCAGGTTTTGTGCCTGCGGGCTGAATGACGGGGCGGGAATAAACCTGCGCGGCAGTCGCTCCGTCCTCGCCAATCTTTGGCAACTGGCCGTGGCGCGAGCGCTCGATCAGCCTACGGTCGGGCGAAGGCGCGAGTTTCACTGCGCCCTGTGCATCCGGCACACGAATGACGACGGCCGATGGCGCTTCGGCACCGGAGCGCACGACCGTGACGCCGGACTCGGCCTCCATTTCCGCAGCGGTCGTGGCACGTCGCGGCTCTGACGCAACAGGGGTCGGCTCCGCCGGTGCAGCGGCAACGACTGGCGAAGCAGATTTCGTCTCGATGCGGG
>JAYWHQ010000420.1:0-2714 GCA_043777655.1 Allobosea sp.
CCGGAATGTCGGGCGCATAGGTCTCGTGCAGCGTGGCGATGCCGCGATCTTCCCAGATCTCCTTGGTGACCCCGATGATGTAATCGGGGAAATCTTTCCAGCGCTGGCTGAAGCCATTGAACGGCATGTCGTCTCCTATTCGGCGGTCCAGCCGCCATCGATCAGCAAATGGGTTCCGGTCATCAAGGATGAGGCGTGGCTGGCCAGGAAGACCACGGCGCCCATCAGGTCCTCGACCTGCCCCAGACGCCCGAGCTTGATCTTGTCGAGCACACGACTGCGGAAGGCGGGATCAGCCAGAAACGGCGCGGTCATCGGCGTTTCGATGAAGGTGGGGCACAGCGTGTTGGAGCGGATGCCATGGCGCGCCAGATCGAGCGCCATGGCCTTGCTCAGGCCCTCGATCCCGAATTTCGAGGCGCAGTAGATCGAGCGGTTTTCTCCGCCGACATGGCCCATCTGCGAAGAGACATGAATGATCGAGCCACCCTTGCTCGCCGCTATCATGCCTTGCGCCACAGCTTGCGCGGCAAAGAATGCAGCGCGCAGGTTCAGCCCCATCACCGTGTCGAAATCATCCTCGCTGACCTCGGTGAAGGGCTTGGGCCGGTTCATGCCTGCATTGTTGACGAAAACGTCGAAGGCCGGACGGGCGGCGAGCGCCGCTTTCAAAGCGACCGTGTCTGTGACATCCAGCGCCAGCGCCTCTGCCATTTCGCCGCGCGCGCGGATGGCGCTGGCTGCCGCCTCGATCTCGTCCGACGAGCGGGCACAGAGCGTCACATGCGCGCCAGCGGAAGCGAGCGCTGCTGCCATGGCAAGACCGATGCCGCGCCCGGCACCTGTCACCAGCGCGCGCTTGCCGTCGAGGCGGAAGGAGGGGGAAATGGGAAGGGTCACTCCGCCGCCGTCCCATAAGCCACATTGCGCCCACCATAGCGGCGCACGCGGATGTTGGCCTGTTCGGCATGGCCGACAAAGCCCTCCAGCATGCAGAGCCTGGAGCAATATTCGCCAATCATGGCGGAGGCCTCGTCGGTCAGCACGCGCTGATAGGTGTGGGTCTTGATGAACTTGCCGACCCAGAGCCCGCCGGTATAGCGCCCGGCCTTCTTCGTTGGCAGCGTGTGATTGGTGCCGATCACCTTGTCGCCATAGGCGACATTGGTGCGCGCGCCCAGAAACAGCGCGCCATAGCTCGTCATGTGCTCCAGGAACCAGTCATCGCGCCGGGTCATCACCTGCACATGCTCGGAGGCGATGAAATCAGCCTGCTGCAACATCTCCTCATAGGTGTCGCAGACAATGACCTCGCCATAGTCCTCCCAGCTTTTGCCGGCAGCTGCGCCTGTCGGCAAAATCTTGAGCAGACGCTCGATCTCCGCCATCGTCTCGCGCGCAAGTTTCTCGGAATTGGTCAGCAGCACGGCGGGCGAATTGAAACCATGCTCGGCCTGCCCCAGCAGATCGGTGGCGCAGATTTCGCCATCAACCGTGTCATCAGCGATAACCATCGTCTCGGTTGGCCCGGCAAAGAGATCGATGCCGACGCGGCCATAAAGCTGGCGCTTGGCTTCGGCCACGAAGGCATTGCCGGGCCCCACCAGCATGTCGACCGGCGCGATGCTCTGCGTGCCCAAGGCCATGGCACCCACCGCCTGGATGCCACCCAGACAATAAATCTCGTCCGCGCCGCCCATGTGCATGGCGGCGACGATGGCCGGATGCGGCTCGCTGCCTTGCGCCGTCTGCTGCGGCGGGGCGGATGCAATCACACGCTTCACGCCCGCGACCTTGGCGGTCACCACGCTCATATGGGCGGAAGCCACCATCGGGTATTTGCCGCCGGGCACATAGCAGCCGACGGAATTGACCGGGATGTTCTTGTGGCCAAGGATTACGCCGGGCAGCGTCTCCACCTCGATGTCTTTCAGCGCCGCACGCTGATGCTTGGCAAAGCTCCGCACCTGCGCCTGCGCAAAACGGATATCGTCCAGATCGCGCTTCGACACGCGCGACATCGCAGCCTCGATTTCGCGCTCGCTCAACCGAAAATTTGCTGGCGCATAATTGTCGAACTGCTGCGAAAGCTCGCGCACTGCGTCGTCGCCGCGTGCGCCAATATCGGCGAGAATGCCCTCGACTTGATGGCGCACCCTGGCGTCGTCTTCCGCGCGCTCGTCGAGTGGCTTGGCTGTTTTCAGATGGCGGATCATTGCGGCGTTTCCTCTTGCATGTTCTGGCGCTTTGCCCCTTGGGGCCGCGCTCTTAACCCTTGACCGCGCCAGCCGTCAGGCCGGACACAATCTGCTTCTGGAAGACCATCACCAGCAGGAACAGCGGCGCGGTAATCGAGACAGCTGCCGCGATCGCCTCGATCTGGTCAGACAGGCGCGTGTCGCGGTTGAGATACTGGCTGATGGCCGGCACCATGGTCTGGCTTTGCGCATCAAGCAGCAGGGCGGTGACGAGATAGTCATTGTAAGCCAGCAGGAACGAGAACAGCCCGGTGGTGATGACGCCCGGCCACATCACCGGCATGATGACGCGCCAGAAGGCACCGAAATGCGTGCAGCCATCGACGCGCGCCGCCTCGTCCAGTTCCTGCGGAATGTTGAGGAAGAAGGAGCGCATCATCCAGATGGTGAAGGGCTGGTTGATCGACACCAGCACGATGATGATGGCCAGCGGCTGGCCATAGAGCGAGGGCGCGC
>JAYWHQ010000421.1:0-9230 GCA_043777655.1 Allobosea sp.
GATGGGACACGGGCGCTCATGATGCGCGCCTACTGCGCCGCAGCCTGAAGGCGCTGACCTTCTGTGGGCAGATGCAGGGTTACATCCGTGCCCTGTCCAGGTGCCGATCTCAGATCAACCGAGCCGCCGTGCAGCTCGATGATCGAACGGACGATGGAAAGTCCCAGCCCGGCGCCGCGATGACGGGAACCAAGGGCGTGGCTCTCGAAACGCTTGAACACTTTCTCCATGACCTCGGCGGGAATGCCGCGTCCGCGATCGCTGACGGTGATGCGGATATGACTTTCCTCGCGTCGTGCGATGATGCGGATGTCCTGGCCTTTCGAAGAGAACCCGATGGCATTGGAAAGCAGATTGAACAAGACCTGCCGCAGGCGACGACCATCTGCGATCAACGGGCCAATATCGGCGGGAATGTCGGTCACGAGTGCAATGCCCGTCTCCGCCAACCGATCTGCCAGGCCGCGCGCGGCTTCAGCCACCACATCACCCACGTCGAGCGGGGCGGGCTCCAGCACCATCTCGCCGGTGTCAATGGAAGCCAGATCGAGAATGTCGTTGATGATGGCCAGCAGCGCACCTGATGACCGCAGGATATGCGAGGTGTATTCGCGCTGGCGCGGATTGAGCGGCCCGGTCATTTCCTCGCTGATGAGCTCGGCGAAACCGATGATGCTGGTCAGGGGCGAACGCAGCTCGTACGACACATGATGCACAAAATCCTCGCGCAGCTGCGAGGCTTTTTCCAGCGCCTCGTTGCGCTCGGTCAGGGCGCGCTCGACATTCACACTGGCGCTGACATCGACGAAAGTCAGCAGCGTCGCCCCGTCCGGCAAAGGCACGGCAGCGCAATCGAGCACCATGCCGTCGGTGCGCTGCATGCGGCACAGCACATCCTCGCGTGCGTCGCGAACGCCTGTCACGGCGCTGCTGACATCCGACCAGATTGCAGCATCGCCAAACAATGGCTGGCAGTGGCGCACCACCTCCTCGACATGGGGCGAGGCCGAGAGCAGCTCGAATGCCAGGTTCCAGCTCTTTGCAAAAGCCGGGTTGGACAGCTTCAAGCGACCGTCGGGGCCAAACACGGCAACGCCTTCGCGCAACGAGTCGAGCGTTTCACGCTGGACGCGCGACATGGCGTTAACGCGCGATTCCAGCGTCACGCGCTCACTGACATCGTCAAACAGGCAGGTCAGGCCACCTTGCGGGTTGGGGCTGGCGAGGCGGTAAAGCATGCGACCGTCAGGCAAATGCCACCAGTCTTCCACAGGCGCAACGCTGGCATAGGCTGACAGCAACTGGCCCTTCCAGGTGCGATAATCGCCCAGCTCCGGCAAACGCCGCTCGGTGCGCAGCCGGTCCAGAATTTCGCCATCGGAAGGGCTGGCATCAAGGAAAGCGGCATCCAGCGCCCAAAGCTTCTCGAAGGCGGCATTGCGATAGACCAGCCGCTGGCGCGCGTCGAAAACAGCCACCGCGGAAGGCAATTTATCCAGCGTCCTGACATGAGCCTCCATCTGGCGGCCAAGGTCGGAACGCACCGCTTCCAGCTCGCTCATGTCGATGGCAAGCCCGCTCGTGCCGCCGACAGTTGGCACCTCAACCAGATCCACCATGCGTCTTGTGCCGCTGACGACCACCGGCGCGCGCAGGTTGAACACCAGGCCCTGCTGGCGCGACTGATCGGCCTGTCGCCGCTCGTCGCTGTCCATCAGCTCGATCTGGCGTAGCGTAACCTCTTCGCAGCTGGGTGCATCGACGGCACGGACATAGGCCGGATTGGCCCAGATAAGCCGACCCGCAACATCCCGCTGCCAGGCTGGCTGGGGCAAGCCGTCGAGCAGGGCCAGAAGCCGGTCGCGCTCGCGTGAAACCTGCCCGATTTTTGCAGTGCTGGCGAGCAACTCGGCACGCTCTCCGCTGATCTCGCGCAATCTCAGCACAGCGCGGCCAGCCACGGGACGGCCTGATGCTTCAGCAAAACGGCCGTCGCGCATCTCGGCCTCAAGGCGGAAGGGTTCGCCGGAGCGTTTCAATGAGTCTAGCGCTTTTTCCAGTTTCTGCGCTGCCTCCGGCACAGCCCAGGCGCCAAAGGCCAGCGGACTTGCCGGGCTGCCAGCGGCCACAACAAGGCCACTGTCACCTTCGACAACCGGCTCGCCACCTTGAGGGGGCCAGCTGAACACGATCTGGCGTTCTCCGGCCAGCGCAGCTGCCAACCGCGCCTGATGGCTTAGGAGCGCCTCGAGTTCCGCTTGCATGTCGCGTTCGCGCTGCTGCCAGCGGGAGCGCTCGCGGACATACATGATGCCGCTGGTGGCGGCGAAGGTGACAAGCCCGACCAGCAAGGCGCTGGCGGTGGTCGCCATTTGCGAGGACAGCCGGAGCCCGGACAAGACCTCTTCGGCCAAAACGGGAGATGCAACGAAAATGCCGGTCAGGGCCGTGCTGGCAGATGCCGCAGACAAGGACGGAAGCCTGCAGAACCGACGGCGCTCGGCTCTCTCGCCTGTCTTTTCAAGCAGGGCAGGCGCCGTCGACATTGTCATTCTCACCCTGCTCGTTTCATCGCGCAGGCCTGCCGGCATCCGGCAAGGCGCGAAGCTCATCATCATCCGCAACCCGGAATCGCTGCGGTTACGCCTTGAACGCGTGCTTCAAAAATACTCACGGGTTACGGAAACTGGGGGCCGGAACGACGCTGCCCACGCGAATCACCGTCACTTTAACCACGCACTGACTCCGTCAGGAAGTGGTTAAACGAAGGTGAAGATCCGGCTGCAGTCGCGCGACTCTTCTGTTCCAGGCAGGGAATCAACATCTGGTATCCCACGGCTTTGGAACAGCTATACTTGGGTTTTCTGCTGCTGAATGGCCATAAAAAAAGCCCGGCTTGTCACCGGGCTTTTCCGAAAAATTGCAGCTTGGGAAATCAGTAGCGATAACGCTCGGGCTTGAATGGGCCGGACGTCGTCACGCCGATATAGGAAGCCTGATCTTCGCGCAGCTTGGTCAGCTTCACACCGATCTTCTCGAGGTGGAGCATCGCGACCTTCTCGTCGAGATGCTTCGGCAGCGTGTAGACCTCATTCTTGTACTTGCCGGGGTTCGACCAGAGTTCGATCTGGGCGATGACCTGGTTTGTGAACGATGCCGACATGACGAAGGACGGATGACCCATGGCGTTGCCAAGGTTCACGAGACGGCCTTCAGACAGCAGGATGATGCGGTTGCCCTTCGGAAACTCGATCTCGTCAACCTGTGGCTTGATGTTGTTCCACTTGAAGTTCTTCAGGCCGGAGACCTGAATCTCGTTGTCGAAATGGCCGATGTTGCAGACGATCGCCCGGTCCTTCATGTCGCGCATGTGGTCGACCGTGATGATGTCCTTGTTGCCGGTGGCGGTGACATAGATATCGGCGCGCGGCAGGGCATCTTCTATGGTGACGACTTCATACCCTTCCATTGCGGCCTGCAGGGCGCAGATCGGATCGACTTCCGAAACCAGCACGCGGCAGCCGGCCTGGCGAAGCGAGGCGGCCGAACCTTTGCCGACGTCGCCGAAGCCGGCAACGAACGCCACCTTGCCCGACATCATGACGTCGGTGCCACGACGAATTGCATCCGTCAGTGACTCGCGGCAGCCATAGAGATTGTCGAACTTCGACTTGGTCACCGAGTCATTCACGTTGATGGCCGGGAAGAGCAGCTTGCCGTCGCGGGCGAACTGATACAGGCGGTTGACGCCGGTGGTGGTCTCTTCGGAGACGCCCTTGATCGAGTTGGCGAGTTCAGCAAACCAGCCCTTCGGCTTCTCGGCCAGCAACTTGCGGATGAGGGCGAAGAAAATCACCTCTTCATCGGATTCCGGTTTGTCGAGGAAGGCCACGTCGCCGCGCTCCGCGCGCAGACCGTAATGCACGAGCATGGTGGCATCACCACCATCATCCAGGATCATGTTGGGCATGCCGCCCCCATGCCAGTCGAACAGCTTGGCGGTGTAATCCCAGTACTCTTCCAGCGTTTCGCCCTTGTAAGCAAAAACGGGAATGCCGACAGCCGCGATGGCAGCTGCAGCATGGTCCTGCGTGGAATAGATGTTGCAGGAGACCCAGCGGATATCTGCGCCGAGCACCTTCAGCGTCTCGATGAGCACGCCGGTCTGGATGGTCATGTGCAGCGAGCCGGCGATGCGTGCACCCTTCAGTGGCTTGGAGGCGCCAAATTCTTCGCGGACAGCCATCAGACCCGGCATTTCGCTCTCGGCGAGGTCCAGTTCCTTGCGGCCAAACGGGGCAAGGCTCATGTCCTTGACGATGTAATCGGTAAACTCGGCGGCTTTTGCCATGGCGGTGTCACTCCAGCGGATCAATGAATTTCGAATTGCGCCGGGGCTATAGCAGGCGGCCTCGCCTGAAGCAATAAAGATATAAAGATTTCTTTATGTCAAAACTCAGAAGGGCCGTCCACGCCTGCCGCGTCGGCTACTCGCCTTCGCCGAACCGGTCAGCCACGAGACCAGCAAGCGCATCCACCGCCTCCGCTGCCTGCGCACCCGTTGCCGCGACCGTGATCGTGGATCCGATGCCAGCCCCCAATGTCAGGATGCCCATGATCGATGTGGCCCCGACTGTCTCGCCGCAGCGGGTCACCTTGATGTCTGCATCGAAAGCACCGGCCATCTGCACGAACTTGGCCGTTGCGCGGGCATGCAGGCCCTTCTTGTTGACGATCGGCAGTTCGCGCACCGTTGCGCCTTCAGGCGCCACAAACTCGGGGCAATCCTCAAACACGTCCATTGCCTGCCCCTCCCCAAATTCGAGGCTTGTCGCCTCTGGCCTATTTGCCCGCCAGCACCTGGCTTGCCACAGTAATGTATTTGCGGCCTGCATCCTGAGCGCAAGTCAGCGCCTCTTCCAGCGATTTGTCGGCACGAACCGATGCCAGCTTGATGAGCATGGGAAGGTTGATGCCGGCCAGAACATCGACGCGGCCTGGCTGCATGACCGAAATGGCGAGATTGGAGGGCGTACCGCCAAACATGTCTGTCAGCACGATCACGCCGCGGCCCGTATCCACGCGGCCGACGGCCGCAAGGATGTCGGCACGGCGTGCCTCAAGGTTATCGTCAGGGGCAATTGCGACCGCTTCCAGATGTTTCTGGGGGCCGACAACATGCTCGAGCGCGGCACGGAATTCCGTTGCCAAATGCCCATGCGTGACAAGCACGAGACCAATCATTCGAAATCGCACCAGGGGGCGTCAGGCGCCCGGACAGGGGCGGGGTTATGGGCCACCCGCGTGAGGCATGCAAGACTCTTTCCAGAGATTCAACACTGCCTTGTACCAAATGGCTAACGCCGGAAATGGCCTACCGACCGACCATCAGCTGCCAGGCGGCCTCAACCAGCGAAACATCGCTGAACTGACCATGGACGGCCAGTCGCGGCAGCAGAACGCCTTCCAGCTTCACCGTCAGGGCTTCAGCTTCAGGCATGCGTTCCGGCGGCTTGCCAAGACAATCGACAACCAGACCGACGATGGCCGCATCCAGATGCGGTTCCGGTGTCAGCCCCAATCCGCGCCGCTCGATGTAACCCGCAATGGATGGAACAGGGCGCGCCACCAGCAAGCCAGCCCGCACGGACAGCATCGTGCGATCATCAGCGACCAGCCGTGCAAAACGGTGCTGGAGCCTGGCGCTGCGGATCAGCTCCAGCCCAAGTGACGACTTGCCGGTGCCGGATGCGCCGCGCAGCAGGATCGCGGCCGCACCGATCACGATTGTCGTGGCATGAATGGTGTTCCCGGCAACCATCAGCCGGGTTCCAGCGCAGGCAGACGGATCGTGAAACAGGCGCCCGGTTTGCCATCAGGCCGTGCGGTCGCGACGATGGTTCCGCGGTGCGCCTCGATGATCTGGCGCGAAATGGACAGGCCCAGCCCGGAATTCTGGCCAAAACCCTGCTCAGGCCGATCAGTGTAAAACCGTTCGAAGACGCGCTCACGTGCGCTTTCAGGGATGCCGGGCCCGTCGTCCTCGACGCTGACGATGATCGTGTCAGCCTCACGCCAGAGTGAAACAGCGACAGCCGTGCCAACAGGCGCAAAAGAACGGGCATTGTCGAGCAGGTTGACCATCACCTGCCCAAGCCGGGAATCGTGCCCCATGGTGGCAAAAGGACGTTTCGTGCTGGCTCGGCCGCGGATAATGAGGGTCACAACAGCCTGTTCCTTGCGCCGGATCTCGTTCTGCAAACCCACGACAGCCGTCAGGAGCTCTGCCATGTCGACGGGCCGGGCATCGATGCGCGCCAATTCCGCATCGAGCCGCGAGGCATCGGAAATGTCCGAGATCAGCCTGTCGAGGCGGCGGACATCATGGCTGATGACCGCCAGCAGACGGTCGCGCGAGGCGTCATTGCGCACCAGCGGCAGTGTCTCGACGGCGCTTCGCAGCGACGTCAGCGGGTTTTTCAGTTCATGCGCCACGTCCGCCGCAAAGCGTTCGATGGCCTCTATCCGGTTGTAGAGTGCACTCGTCATGTCACGCAGCGAGCCTGAGAGCAGTCCGATCTCATCATGACGGTCGGTCAGATCAGGGATTTCCTCGCGCGCCCGCACACCACGCTGGACGCGTTGGGCGCCATCGGCCAGCCGCCGCATCGGTTCGGCGATCGTGCCCGCCAGAAGCAGCGACAGGATCGTCATCACGCCGGCAGCCACCAGGAAGACCTGCAGGATGCCGAAGCGCTCAGATGCAATCACGGCATCGATGTCCCCGCCTTGCGTCGAAAGCAGCAGCGCGCCTCGCACGGTCCGGAAGCGCTGGACCGGCACAGCCACGGAAACAATTGTCTGACCCCGCGTGTTGACGCGCACAACACTGCCGGGTGCGCCGCCAAGTGCGCGGGCCACCTCCGGAAAGGAGCGGCCATTTGCTGAATCGAAATCATCATAGGACGGCAGGTCGGCGCGGCCGAGCCTGCGCTTGAACAGGCTCCAGGTGCGCTCCAGCAAGGGCGTTTCGTCAATCTGGTTGATC
Source organism: Allobosea sp. (assembly GCA_043777655.1). Taxonomy (GTDB): domain Bacteria; phylum Pseudomonadota; class Alphaproteobacteria; order Rhizobiales; family Beijerinckiaceae; genus Allobosea. Next base: position 7,049 of record JAYWHQ010000421.1, read on the forward strand.
GGCGGCAAGTCCAGACGCCGAATGTCGCCACGCGAGTAGAGATTCTGCGAATCGATCACCAGCAACCCCTCGCGGTCATAGACGCGCGCGCGGGTCCGCGTCGGTGTCACCAGACGACGCAGCAGCGGCGCAACGCGCTCCGGGCTGATGGAAAAGTCGAGCGGGTCTTCTGTCAGGCGAGCGCTTTCGCCGGCCTGCAATTCCAGCAGCTTGTCCGGGTCAATGGTGATGGAGTCGGTCTCGACCGTGGCTGACGAGGCAACAGCACCCGCAATGATCTCGCCCTGGGTCAGCAAGCTTTGCACGCGCGCCTCGATCAGCCCCTCGCGGAACTGGTTGAGGTAAAGGAAGCCGAGCAGCAACGCGACAAGGCCCGCCAGATTGAGCAGCAGGATGCGTCGCGACAGGCTGGAGGCGAGCCGCGCTGACAGGGCACGTGAGATCTTGCTGGAAAACCAGCGCCACCGGACCCGGAATGAGCCTTGTCCTCCCGCCATCCGTGTCGCTGGCCTTCCCTTGTGCTTCTCTGATCGCGCGCGGTTATTTTAATCGCGTGCGGCTCACGGGCTGCGCGGCAGATCAGGGTTCCCTGAACCTGTAGCCGACACCGTAGAGTGTCTCAATCATGTCGAATTTCTCGTCGACCTGATTGAACTTCTTGCGCAAACGCTTGATGTGGCTGTCGATGGTGCGGTCATCAACATAGACCTCGTCATCATAGGCGGCATCCATCAGCGCATTGCGGCTGCGCACCACCCCCGGCCGTTGCGCCAGCGATTGCAGGATCAGGAACTCGGTAACGGTCAGTGTCACCTGCTCGCCCTGCCAGGTGCAGGTGTGGCGCTCCGGGTCCATCTTCAGCAGTCCGCGTTCCAGAACCTTGGCATCCTCGCTACGTGGCGCGGCACCAGGGTCCTTGGCATTGGCGCGCCGGAGGATGGCCTTGACGCGCTCGACCAGCAGGCGCTGCGAAAATGGCTTCCTGATGAAATCATCGGCACCCATCTTGAGGCCGAACAGCTCGTCGATTTCCTCGTCCTTGGAGGTCAGAAAAATCACCGGCAGATCAGATTTCTGCCGCAATCGGCGCAGCAGCTCCATGCCGTCCATGCGCGGCATCTTGATGTCGAAGATCGCAAGGTCGGGCGGATTCTGTTTCAGTCCGTCAAGCGCGGTCGAGCCGTCAGTATAGGTCTGGACCCGGTATCCTTCGGCCTCAAGCGCGATGGAAACGGAAGTGAGGATGTTGCGATCATCATCAACAAGCGCGATGGTTGGCATGAAAAGCCTCTGCAGCAAGGACCCTGGCGGGCCGGAACGGATGTCAACTCGCCGCACACCGCGGCCAAACCGTGGCGACAATCTAGCCGTCCTGCGGCAGAAACGCTACGGCATCGCAAAGACCCAGGGAAAACGTCCGTCCGATCATGGCAATCAATCCGATCCGAACGACCGATCCGGAAGCCAGGCTGCTGGCACGCGCGTTGCTGCGCGGCACACTCGCCGGGTCGCTCGCCACGCTCGATGCCTCCGGCAGGCCGTTCTGCAGCCTTGTCAGTGTCGCGACAGATGTCGACGGCACGCCCGTCATCCTTGTCTCACGTCTCTCGGGCCACACCCGGCATCTGCTGGCAGACACCCGCGCTTCCTTGCTGCTGGCACGCACGGGCAAGGGTGACCCACTGGCGCACCCCCGGATCACGCTGGATGTCGAAGCCGAGGCCATCACGCGCGACAGCGCACGGGATGCGCGACTGCGGGGGCGCTTCCTGCGTCGCCATCCCAAGGCAGCACTCTATGCCGGGTTTCCGGATTTCCTGTTTTTTGCGCTCCACATTCAGTCAGCCAGCCTGAATGGCGGCTTTGGCCGCGCCTACCAGCTCGGGCCGACTGATCTGCTCGCGGATGCAGCCGTGTCGGCGGCGATGAGCGAGATCGAACGCGTGGCCATCGACCACATGAACGAGGATCACAGGGATGCGATTGCCGCGATTGTCGGGGCTCATGACAAGGTTCGGCCAAATCGCTGGCGCCTGACGGGGCTTGATCCTGATGGCCTCGATTTCTGCCTTGGCCAAGAGACGCTGCGTGTGCCTTTTGATCCTTCCTTGACGCGGCCTGACGCGTTGCGCGGTCGTTTGATGGCCCTGACGATGGAATCGCGCGAGCAAGCGGGCAAAAT